>CALBDV010000697.1 GCA_937927565.1 uncultured Holophagales bacterium | reverse complement strand
CGTGAGCCTGCGCCTTTTCGATACTGCGGCCCGTTCCCTGGTCGATTTCGAGCCACTCGTTCCCGGTCACGTCGGTCTCTACACCTGCGGCCCGACCGTCTACAACCGGGTCCACATCGGCAACCTCCGGACGTTCGTCTGGGAAGACGTGATGTGCCGGGCCTTCCGGAGCCTGGGACTCTCGGTGACCCAGGTGATGAACCTGACCGACATCGACGACAAGACGATCCGGGGCGCGGTGGCCGAAGGGCTTCCGCTCCGGGAGTTCACCGACCGGCACATCGCGACGTTCTTCGACGACCTGAAGACGCTGAACGTGATCCCCGCCGCCGTCTACCCGCGCGCGACGGACCACATCCCGGAGATGGTCGAGATCGTGAAGAAGCTGACGGAGCGGGGGCACACGTACGAGAGCGACGGGACCATCTGGTTCCGGATCGCCTCGTTCCCCTCCTACGGAAAGCTCTCGCGGGTCGATCTCTCGTCGATGAAGCGCGGCGCGCGCGTCGCCGACGACGAGTACGAGAAGGAGGACGTCCGCGACTTCGCCGTCTGGAAGGGGGCGAAGGAAGGAGAGCCCGAGTCCGCCCTGTGGGAGACGGAGCTCGGGAAGGGGCGGCCCGGCTGGCACCTGGAGTGCTCCGCGATGTCGATGAAGTACCTCGGCGAGACGCTCGACATCCACACGGGGGCCGTCGACAACGTGTTCCCCCACCACGAGAACGAGATCGCGCAGAGTGAAGGGGCGACGGGGAAGCCGTTCGTGCGGACGTGGCTCCACGCCGAGCACCTGATCGTCGACGGCGAGAAGATGGCGAAGTCGAAGGGGAACTTCTACACGCTTCCGGACGTCCTCGCGCGCGGGTATTCGCCCCGCGCGATCCGGTACCTGCTCCTCTCGGTTCCCTACAGGCAGAAGCTGAACTTCACGTTCGACGCACTGCACGGGGCGACCTCGGCGGTGGAGCGGCTCGAGTCGCTCGACGCCCGGCTCGGAGAGCGGGCCGGCACGGCGAGGGCCGAAGCCTCGGAGTCCTTCGCGGCGCGGCTCGCCGAGGCGCGGGGCGCCGTGAAGGCGGGCTGGGAGGACGACCTGAACTCCGCGGCGGCCCTCGGCGCCCTCTTCGGCTTCGTGAAGGAGGCGAACACCGCGCTCGAGGCGGGCCAGCTCGCGGCGGAGGATGCCGCTGCCGCCCGCGCGTTCCTTCGGGAAGCGGACGGGGTCCTCGGCGTCCTTCCCGAAGGGGCGGACGCCTCCCTCGAGGCGGAGGTCGAGGCGAAGATCGCCGCACGCCAGGACGCGCGGAAGCGGCGCGACTTCGCGGCTTCCGACGCGATCCGCAACGAGCTGGCGTCCCGTGGAATCCTCCTCGAGGACACACCCCAGGGGGTCCGGTGGCGGCGGAAGGGTTGACAGGTTCCCTGGCATCCCTCCAGAATCCGCGCTCGATGACGTTCGCCCTGGTCCTCTGGCACTGGCATCACGAGTAGCGACGGCGAGCGATACCCGCTCGTCGGACGTGAGTCGTCCGAGGGCGCGGGAAGACGGAGACAACCGCAATAGACCCCCTCGGACGACCGAGGGGGTCTTGTTTTGGGTCTCACGGCAGAAAGAACGCTTCTCGTCGCCTCGCTGGGCCGCGCGACGAACGCCGGCCTGATCGAGGCCGCGCGCCTCGTCGACGGGCGGATCCCGGCTGTCGAGCTCCGCCTCGACGCACTCGAGGAGACGCCCGATCTCCCGGCTCTCCGCGGGGCGTTCCGGGGCCGGACCCTCCTCGCGACGCTCCGGTCGCGGGACGAAGGGGGAAGGTACGAAGGGACGGACGCCGAGCCCGCAGCGCTTCTCGGCGCCGCGCTCGACGCCGGTTTCGACCTCGTCGACGTCGAGTTCGCGCGCGCGGGCGCGAGCCTCTTCGGCCTTCCGGGCGAGCGCGTCGTCGTCTCGGAGCACGATTTCGCCGGTTTGCCGGACGACCTCGAAGAGCGTTCGGCGCGGATGCTCGGGACCCGCGCCCGGTACGTGAAGGTCGTCGCACGGACCCGCGGGCTCGACGACGCCCTTCGGCTCCTGCGCCTGCAAGCCTCCGGCGAAAGGGGTCGCATCGCGGCCTTCGGGATGGGGGAGGCCGGTCTCGTCACGCGTGTCCTCTCGCCGTATCTCGGCGCGGCGCTCTCGTTCGGAGCGGCTCTCACCGGAGAGGCGACGGCGCCGGGCCAGCTCCTGGCGGCGGATCTCCTCGATGTCTATGCGGTCGGACGCCCCCGGCGGGTCGACGATCTCTTTGCCCTTCTCGGTAGCCGCGTCTCGCACTCCTTCTCCCCGGCGATCCACAACGCGGCCTTCGAGGCGCTCGGCCTTGCGGCGCTCTACGTCCCCCTCGCCCTCGAATCGCTCGAACAGGAGCTGCCGCGTCTTCGGGAGGCGCTGGCAGGCCTCGGCCTGCCGCTGAGAGGGGCGTCGGTGACGATCCCCTTCAAGGAGGGAGCCTCGGCGCTTGCCGGCGGCCCGGCCGGGAGCGTCGCGAACACGCTCCTTTTCGGCGCGGACGGTGCCGTGTCGGGTGCGAACACGGACCGGGTCGCTCTCCTCGACGCGATTCCCCGGGCGCCGGAATCGGGCGCCGCTCTCGTCCTCGGGGCGGGCGGGATGGCGCGCGCCGCCGTCGAGGCGCTCGCGGACCGCGGCTGGGCCGTCGACGTGGCCGCCCGGACGCCGGAGCGGGCCGCGGCCCTCGCCGCTGCCTGCGGCGCGCGCGCCGTCGCGAATCCGGCGGCCTCCGGGCTCCCGTACGGAGTGGTCGTGAACGCCACTCCCCTCGGCCTCGACGCGACCGACCCCCTGCCGTGCGACGCAGGGCTGCTCGCTCCGGGCGTCCTCGCCATCGACGCGCCGTACCGCCCCGGCGGAACCGCCTTTTCGTGCGAGGCGCGGCGCCGCGGCGCTCGCGTCGTCACCGGATTCGCCCTTCTCCTCTCCCAGGCGGCCGGTCAGTCGGCCCTCTTCACCGCCCGCCCGGCCGACGCAGCGACCCTCGTTGCGCGCCTCCCGGCCCGCATCCGCTCGCTCTTCGAGGTGAATCCGTGAGCTCTCCTTCCCCGAACCTCCCCCGCGGCGTCCAGGCGCTCCTCTTCGAGTCCGCGGAGCGCCGCCGGCGCGTCGAGGAGTCGGTCGTCCGGACCCTCTCGGACGCCGGATTCCGCGAGACCATCCTCCCGGTCCTCGACTTCGCCTCGCCGTACGACGGCGTGACGGCGGAAGGCGACGAGCGGCTCTACCGTTTCATGGACCGCGGGGGCGAGCTCCTCGCGCTTCGCGCCGACTTCACGCCGATGGCCGCGCGCGTCGTCGCCCCGCGCCTCGCCGGCCTGCCGATGCCCGTGGCGCTCTTCTATCGGGGCGACGTCGTACGCGACGAGCCGTCGGGTCTCGGGCGGCCGCGCGAGTTCGCCCAGGTCGGGGCGGAGCTCTACGGCGACCCGTCGTTCGAGGCCGATCTCCGGATGGTCCGTACCCTTCTCGCCGCGGCGGCCGAGGTGCCGGCCGGGCGGCTCTGCCTGACGCTCGGGTGGGCGGGGCTCCTGCCGGCGATCCTCTCGGCGATCGCGCCGGGACTCGTGAGCCGGAAGAAGAGCACCCTCGAGGAGGCGCTCGCCGATGCCCGGACCCGGCGCGTCGGCCGTCTCGCGGAGCGTCTCCGCGCGGGCGGGGCGGACGGGGCGCAGGCGGAAGAGGTCGCCTCCGCTCTCCTCGCGGGCTTCGACCCGGCGTCGCCGCTCTTCGACCTTCCCGTCCTCGCGGACGCAGCGCGGTCGCTCTCCACCGCGGCGCGGGCGGCGCGCGAGGCCCGTCCCGGACTCGAGATCGTCGTCGACCTGGCCGGCACGCCGGACACTCCCTACTACACGGGCCTCACCCTGACTCTCGACGCGAAGGGGTGTGGCGGGCCCCTGGGCGGTGGCGGACGCTACGACGGTCTTCTCGGGCGGTTCGGGCCGGACGCCCCCGCGGTCGGCTTCTGCATCGGGCTCGAGGCGCTCGCGTCCGCGACCGAGGCGGCGGAGGCGGCCACCGAGCCGCCGAGGCCCTTCCGGATCGCGACGGGGAAGGGGCGGCTCCTGCGCAAGACGCTCGACCTGCTTCGCGCGGCCGGCGTCGACTTCCCGGAGGGCGACGGACGCAGGCTCCTCCTGCCCGACCGGAGCGGGCGTTTCGAGCTTCTCCTCCTGAAGGACGACGACGTGCCGACCTACGTCGCCTTCGGCGGCGCCGACGCGGGAGTCGTCGGGAACGACAGGATCGAGGAGTCGGGAGAAGTGGTCTGCGAGCCGCTCGAGCTCCCTTACGGCGCCTGCCGCCTCGCGCTCATCGGACGCGCGGGGGAGGAGTTCCGCCCGAACGGCCACC
The DNA here is from genome assembly GCA_937927565.1 of uncultured Holophagales bacterium. GTDB lineage: Bacteria > Acidobacteriota > Thermoanaerobaculia > UBA5066 > UBA5066 > UBA5066. Next base: position 571 of record CALBDV010000697.1, on the reverse strand, counting down.
CGGTCCGGGTCGGTACGAAATACCGTCGCGTTGCCGAACGGTTCTTCGACTCGAGGAAGATCCCGCACGAGGTCGTCCCGCTCGCCGGCTCCGTCGAGCTCGCCGCGGCGCTGAAGCTGACGGACGTGGTCGTCGACCTGATCGAGACCGGCTCGACGATGGCCGCCCACGGCCTCGTGGAGCTCGAGACGATCCTCCCGAGCCGGGCGACGTTCATCGTGGGGCACCGGGCGCTCGTCGAGCGGCGTGCCGAGGTGGCCGGGCTCGTCTCCCGCCTTTCGACGAAGGTCTCGGACGCCGCGCGAGAGGAGAAGGAGTCCGGCGCGGCGAAGGCGGCGGAGAGGGCAAAGGGGGCGAAGACGTGCTGAAGGTCGCGTCCTCCGATTCTCGTGACGGCCGGGCCGTCCTGTCCCGCCTCCGCGCGCGCCGTCTCTCGCCCGACTTCGCCACGCTCCGCGACGCCCTCCCGATCGTCGAAGCGGTCCTTTCGGGCGGTGCCCCCGCACTCGCCCGGTTCGTTGCGGACTTCGACGGAGAGAAGACCGAGCCGAAGCGGCTCCTCGTCCGGCCG
>CALBDV010000696.1 GCA_937927565.1 uncultured Holophagales bacterium | reverse complement strand
CCAGAGGCTCGATTCTCGTCGATCCTCAGGCCGCCTCACGTGGTCGGGCTGACAGGATTTGAACCTGCGACCCCTTGACCCCCAGGCGTCCAGATGGCTCCCGAGAGAGCGATTTCCGCGTGATTCCGGACGCTAGATCATGCAGAGCGCGTCACGACATGCATGGTTCCCATGATTCTGGTCCCCTTCTGGTCCCCCTCGCAGGGGACGCAGAGGGGCTCTCTTGAGGCGCCTCCTACGCCGACTGCTCCTTACGACCGCATCGCGCGGCGAGCGGCGACTTGACCCAGTCAAGGGGTGGGCACTCCCCCGCGCTTCTCCGGGTCAGCAGACGCCTGCCATGTCGGTCACCCTCGCTATCGTCGTTCTATGGGTCGAGCGCAACCCGCGCTCGATCGACTGGAATACACACCTTCGCGAGGGAAGCACCATGGGTTCGTCTGGCAGGGGCCGAAAGAGGCCACGTAGACGAGGCCCGACCGCGTCACGAGGTGCCAACACTCCGACGCCGCCACACCCTGCGGACAGCGACGCGCGCGAAGAGCTGTGGCGGAAGCTGAGGCACGGCTCGCGCAACGTCGCGGGTGTCACTTGGCAACTTGCTGTCTCGGTGCACGTGCTTGTGATGTCTCGTGCAGGCGTTCTGCCGTTCACCACGCTAGTTCCCGAAGGCTTCGAAGACCTCGACTGTCGCACCGCTACAGGCGACGAGACCTTAGTGCAGGTGAAGGAGGTCAGCGCCGGAGCGGGACAGCTAGAGACTTCAAGAATCCGCGACGCGATCTTGCACGCTATGCATGCGACTGCCGGCCCGATCGTTATCGTCACCGATGGAAACGTCGGCTCGGGCTTGCAATTCACCGGATGGGACGAAGCACTTGCCGCACATCCTGAGCGGTGCATCGCCTTGGTCGACGCTCTCGTCGCCCAAGGCCTGACCCGAACAGACGCAACCATTGCACTGGGACGTGTCCACCTCGTGTCGTTGCCGTGGAACCTACGTGAACAGACCGAAGCGCTCCTCAGCGATCAACAAGGTGTTCATCCATCCGTTGCGTCATTCACTGTCGGCGCACTGTACGAAGCGTTCGGGATGGCCAGTGCAGACCAACGTCATCTAGGCCTCGATCAGGCTCGAACCCTAACCCTCGGCGACGTTGACACCGCGTTGCACGCGGTCCAGTCAGCAGTCGACGTGACCGGCTTGGACGCTGCGGTATCCGCCGGCGTGTGCCGCCCCGCAGACTACTCGACCACAAGGATGACGTCCGCCAGTCGGTTCTATCTGGGTGTGGACGGGGCGCCTATCCACATCGCACAGGGCCTGGATGTTATTAGGGCTGACGAGATGGATCAGATCACCCAAGCGGCCCAAGAAGGCGAGTACACCGTCATCGTCGGACCATCCGGTTCGGGCAAGTCGGTGCTCCTCTGGCGCGCAAGCCGTGACGTGATCCTGGGTGCTCGCGTCGTTCGTGTCGCCCACGTGACTACGGATGACGACGCCCGACTGCTGCTCCGACACGTCGAGCTGCTTCGCGCTACTGCCACCTCTCCGGTTGTCGTCGCAGCGGACAACCTCGGCCGACCTTCCACCAGCGCGTGGCCGAATGCTGTTGCCTCCCTGCGCGAGATTCCCCATGTCTTCGTCATCGGTGCGGCACGCGAAGAAGACTTCAGCCCCCGTCTACTGAACGGCAGCACACGTGTCATCAGGCCCGTGCTCGACCGCCTCACCGCTGAGCTGATTGCCGAGCGCATCGAGCGCGCGGGCCTCACGACGAAGATGGCCACCGCAGAAGCTCTTGCGCGCAGTAACGGCCTGCTCATGGAGTTTCTCTCCTTGCTGCGCGAAGGCAAGCACCTGGAACAGGTCCTCGCCTCACAAGCCGCCGAACTGGCGGCTCCTGGACGAGAGATTCAGCGAGAGGCCGCTCGCCTTGTTCTCGCAGCTCACGCAGTTGGCCTGTCGTTGACTGCCCGAATGCTCGGAGATGCACTCGCGACCGTCGCTGGGAGCAATAGCGCGGTCGGCGACGCCTTGGCGACACTGAAGAACGAACATGTCATTCTCGACCACGGCGACGTCTGGACAGGCCTCCACGAACTTCGTTCGCAGACACTGACCACTCTGCTTCACGACGCCCCACCCCCCACGCTCGGCGACACCCTGAGCGTCATAGCTCATTTGCTGCCCGCCAACGAAGCTGGCTGGTTGCTACGTCGATCCGCCGAACGCTTTCCAGAGACCGTCGTCGCTGTTGCCGACGCGGTTGCGGGTCATCTCCACGCGCCGGATACCACCACCTCGGGGGTGGCCGAACTCCTCGAAGGAGCCGAGCGCGCGGACAACGTCGCCTACGCCAAGGCCTGTCTCCCGATCATTCGACGCCTTGCGCCTTCTGGGGTCTCGCCGACTCTGATAGCTCCATTCGTCTATGGAATTCGCAACCAGGACACGACCCTCGACCCGATCGGATCGCCAGCGTTCGATCGTGCGGCTACGCAGATGACCCGGATCGCGCGAGCGCTGCCGCCGCGTACTTCGCCAATACTGGAAGCCATCACCACGCACCTCAATTTTGCCCTCGTCGTGCGCCTGCTCACTGCGGGAACTCTTGTCGAGGCCGTGCGTCTCTTGGAAGCTCTGGCGGGAACCGTGCCGCTCAACGCATCGGAGGCTACGGCGGTATTCCGGGAGTTCGACGAGCCGACCAACGCAACGCAAGTCGACGCCTGGGCGCGTCTGATCGATGCTCTGACTCCCTTCGTCTCCGCCGAGGACCGAGAAGCTACGTTCGGACCGGTGGGGCACCGTGCCCTGGTGATCGCGCGATCCGAACCTTCGGCCGTGGCACTGACGATGCAGGCGGAGGTTGATCCGTCCGTGACGGTCATGCTTGGTCTTGATATTCAGGAGCAGTCGCTCGGCATGACCTGGGACGCACCGTCGGCAAGCAGCAGCGATGCCCTCAACGATTTCGTCGTCACGTTGGCACGGCAGTTGGCGTTCGCGTGCCCTGAGGCAAGTCATGTCGAGGTCATCACCATCACGCCATCAGGACGGCGCTACAAGGCCGGCGGGTTTGAGCCGGGCTTCAAGCACATGGCACGTGAGGTCTTCAAGGAGCGTGCTGGAGTCCGACGTAATGTCGGCTTCCAGGGGGCCATCCGGATGCTGTCAGCGGCACCGACATGGACAGCCCTGCTCCTCGAACAGGCGCAGATTGCCCAGCAACTCGTCGACCTTGCAGGCGAGGGCGCCTTCCGGCTACGGGCCAACGATCCGCCTCACCAGGCGCAAGCTTGGGCGGAGCGTGTGCAAGCTGCAAGCGAGCGAGCCGGCGAACTAGCCTCCGGACCGAAGGACGGATCGAAGGAAAGAGCCGCTTCCCACGCCAGCGAGGATGATGCTCAACGACAGAATGACCCGGTGTCGCAAGCGCTCGGGGCCGCCGCGCAGGCGCTGAGCAACCTCAGAACGAACGATAATCGCGTCGCGGTGGCGATGTCGCTTCGAGATGCGGCTGCCAAGGTAGAACACGCGCGATCGCTGACACCGACCTACTTCGGCCTCGATCAACCAGTCCCCGATGCACTCGGCAGTGAACTTGAGCGGCTGGCGCGGGCGGCGATCAGCGCCGCGAACGACCCCGATGCCTGGCGCTCAGTCCGATTCGGCGACCATGCGACAGTCGATGCGATCACGGCGGCCTCGGCAATCACAGCCCAACAGCAACAACATGCGCTGTTGTCTGAGATCGAAGCCGCCGTTCCCGGTGCCGTCCTACAGACGGTGCCGGACCCCGCACCGTTCCCCAGCAGCATCGATCAGACCGGATGGTTGGTGACAGCGGGGCTGCAGGATTGGGACGAAACAGTCAATGCCTTGGCGAGCATCGACGCTGAGGCACGTCACTCTCTCGACTGCAACGTATGGGCGCTCGCGGTCGACGGCGTTCGCCCACTTCCGCCAGCGATAATCATGGCGCACTACGGTGAGCAGGCCGTTCTTCCGCTGGCGGGCGAGTCTTTCGACCAGCTCCTCACGGCAGCTGGACTCACGCTGACGCAGACGGTAGACACCGCCACCGAGAAAGTCCGTGAGCTAACCGCGTCGGTAGCCCGCGCGTCATGGGCGTTGGCCCTGCATCGGCGACGGCCAGCTGAATGGCCGGCCACGGTACCAGCGCCAACTGCCGATGAGCTGGCCAGAATCGGGATCGCGGCCGAGACCGCAGCGGCACAACTTCCAAATTCCGTCGGGCCGGTCCTCGGGACCGCCCTGAGCACGTTGGTCGCACAAGTCGAATCAGAAGTGCAAGGGACCACGGCCCTGACACTCGCCGGGGAGCTACTCGACGTAGTCGATCAAGGCCCCACCGCCGCCGCCATCGACGCGGGTCTCTGGCAAGCCCTGACCGACCTTTCCCTCGCTCCAGCGATTGATCTCGGCCCTGCCGACGCTGGAACCGTCGATCAGTCCAGGTAGTTCGCGTGATCCCAGTCAAGGTCCGGCGCGAACTCAAGGTAGACGAGGGTGGCGGTAAGTACGAGAAAGCTCAACGCTTCAAGTCCAAGCTGGTGCCAGCTTCCGCTCCAACCGCTCGCCGTCGACCCACGAGCCGTGCTGCGCCACAGCCCGCCTGTGCCGCTGAGGTCCCGGCCGCGGAAGAACACCACGAGGGATTCCTCGTTCGTAGCCGCCGCGTCGATGAGTTCGGACGCAGCCGCTGCTTCCTCCACGGAAAGGGTGGTCCGGTCCTTGGTACCGTCGAAGATAACGCACACATCACCGAAAACCTGTTCGGGCGCGGGCTCGTCGCGCACCTCGCCCAGATACCGATACCCATACTCCGCGAACGCGGGCGACTGCCATAGCAGCGTTTGCGCGATAGTGCCGTGAAGGACCATCAACTCCCCGACCTGACGCCGCGATGCCTCGCGGAAGTCGTGGACTTGCAGGACCCGGCTCACCATCTCTACCCAACGCTCGTTCGGAGGGTACGCGAGGAGCGATCGGAGCGGGTCCATACGGTGGCCAAGGGGGCGCCCACGGAAAGTTGGCCCGTCGATGCGCATGCTGCGGTGGTTCACTAGCGATGCGACACGCTCGGGGTTTATGAGCGCAGCAGTTGATACATGGACAGTGACCTCGCCGCTGCGGTCGCGCATGGAAGCGTAGAACGTCTGGCCCCACTCTCGCTCGACCAGCTCACGGACATCGACGCCGACGAATGTATCGACCGCCTCGACGTACACGACCAGGTAGACCGGTTCCGGGGCGGCGAACCAGAAC
>CALBDV010000695.1 GCA_937927565.1 uncultured Holophagales bacterium | reverse complement strand
CGTCTAACCCGGCATGCAGCGGACTCGCTACGCTCGCCGCTGATGCATCGGTTAGATGCAAGTCGCTCACAGGCATCACGTCCGGAACGCGGACTGTCGGGATTTCCGGGCCCCGGTCTGGCTGCTATTCTGAGTATCATGAAGCGGTTCCGCCTTGCCCTCCTTCAGCTACTCGTCGGCGGCAGCATGTTGGCAGGTGCCACACCTGCTCGCGGCGGGCCTGAGCAGGTCACGTCGCCCCCCGCCGCCGTGGTTCGTTCGGCGGAACTCGTCCGGCTCGTCTTCCAGATCCCGGACGGCGAAACGTGGGCCACCATTTCCGCGATCAACTCCTTGAGCGACGACAAGCTCGTTTGGAGATCTGAACAGACCGAGAAGGACGTCTCCACTGCCGCGAAGTTCTTCTCCGAAGAGCTTCAGAAGGCAGGTTTCAAGACGACCTCAACAACGAACCTATTCGGGGACTCCGGGGGTGCTGACTTCAAGGTTGGGGCCCTCGTTACCTACATGCGGGGTCAGTACCGCCGAGCACTCGGAATGATCATCTCCGATGATCAGGTTCGCGGATCGGTTTCCATGGCGGTCGAATGGCAGGTCTACTCACCCCTTGAACGTAAGGTCGTAGCCACGATACGTACGACTGGCCGGTTCGAGAGTAGCGACTACGCCCCGAGTGTCTTGCCGGCCATCTACGGGGCGTTTCGCCAGAACGCCCGGCTCCTCTTGAACGACGCGTCGTTCAGAACACTCGTCTCAACACCCCTGGTCGCAGAGGCGACGCCCCGGAGCGCCTCAGCGACCGGCGCACCGATTCGATTGAACATGGAGCCTCTGGCAGACAGATCGCTCGCAGGAGCAGCCGGCTCCGTAGCTTCGGTGTTCACTTCCGACGGAATGGGCAGCGCTTTTCTGATCTCGAAAGATGGCCTGCTTATCACCAATCAGCATGTCACCGGTTCGTCGCGGTACGTGAAGGTCAAGTGGTCCACCGGCTCCGAAGTCCTCGGAGAAGTCGTTCGCTCCGATGCGCGCCGCGACGTCGCACTGATCAAGGCCGACGCGGGCTCACTCCAGCCGCTTTCCCTTAGGCGCTCTCCCATCGAGCCCGGAGAGGCCGTTTTCGCTGTGGGCACGCCCCTCGACGAGTCACTCGAGGGCACGATCACAAAGGGTATCGTTTCGGCGAAGCGGATCTACGACGGCTTGAACTATATTCAAAGCGACGTAGTGGTAACTCACGGTAGCAGCGGTGGCCCGCTCCTCGACGAGAAGGGTGCCGTCGTGGGCATCACCGTCTCAGGGCGCACGATCGCGGGCGGCGCGCCCACCGGATTCAACTTCTTCATCCCTATCGCTGACGCCCTTCAGGCGCTTTCGATAGCAGCCGAGCCGTAGACTGACGACTCCGTACGGACCGGCGCTGCGTACTCGTTCCGTCCTGTGTGGCGCCTCCGCGTGAGCATCTAACCCGGCTTGCAGCGGACTTCGCTTCGCTCGCCGCTGAAGCCACGGTTAGGCCTCTGAAATGACGATCCCGCGTCCTTCCGAAGCTCTCGTGGGCACCAT
>CALBDV010000694.1 GCA_937927565.1 uncultured Holophagales bacterium | reverse complement strand
TCTACGGCGGCTACTTCGGAGCGGGCATCGGCATCCTGATGCTCGTCGTCCTCGGGTTCCTCGGCCTCACCGACATCCACGCGATGAACGGGCTGAAGAACTTCTTCGGCATCACGATCAACGTCGTCGCGGCGGCGTGGTTCATCCTGAACGGCGCCGTCCTGTGGCCGATCGCGCTCGTGATGATCGCGGGCGCGACGGTCGGCGGCTACGCCGGGGCCCGCTTCGCCCGGCGCATCGGCAAGGAGAAGGCGCGCGCGGCCGTCGTCGTCATCGGTCTCGGCGTCACCGCCGTCCTGCTGCTGCAGCGGACCTGACCGCGAGCGCCCCGCGACGCCGGGCTCTCTCGACGACGAGCGGGAGGTGTGCCCGGATTCCCACGTCGGCCTTCGCCTCGCGCGTGGCGTCGGCCACCGCCTCGGCAGCGAGCACTTTCCCTTCGGCCACGCGACCGGTGCCGAAGAGGAGCTCTGCCCGAAGCGACGCGAGGAGCGGAGACACGTCCGGCGCCTCTCGGCCGAGCCGGTCGACCTCGCCGAGGAGCGTCGCCGGCACGTCGCCGAGGACGCGGCGCGACTCGAGCCTCCAGTAACGGTAGAGCCCGGGGTCGTCGCCGCGATCCTCGAGGCGTTGCGGCCGGCGAAGCGTGCGCCAGGCGACGTAGGCACGAAGGTTCGCAACGTCCCACGCCAGCTCCGGGAAGGCCGTCTCGAACCTGTCGATCTCGACCGCCGCATCTTCCCACCGGCCCATCTCGCCGAGGGCGAGGATCTCGCCGCCGACGAGATCCCTCGGGTGCTGACCGCCCCTGGCGTGGCGGCCTCGCCCACCGAGGCCCCGCCGGTACCAGGAGATCGCCCGGGCCAGCTCTCCCTCGAGGTGGAAAGACCGGCCCGCCTCGAGGGCAAGGGGTGCAGGCTCCTCCGAGCGCTCGACGAGAGCCACCCAGGCGGATTCCGCCTCGACCGGGCGCCCGGCACCGAGGAGCGCCTTCGCCCGAACGCGGGCAGCCCACTGGGCCAGGGGGGCGTCGCCCGCGGCGCGGGACCTCTCCATCGCCAGCTCGGCCTCGACCAGCTCGGCTCCCGCGTCTCCCGTCACGCGGAGGCGTGCCGTCTCCCGGAGGTGAACGTACGCCTCCTCGCGCGCAAGGGCGCGCCGCCGCGCCTCCCCGGTCTCGCGCGAGGCTTGCGGAAACCCGTCGAGGGCAAGCACGACCTGTCGCGGACCGAAGGGACCGATGCGGAGGACGCCCCCGGAGGTGTCGAGTGGTATCCGCGGACCGCCGCCGATCGCGGAGACCGGTACGAGCGCGTACCAGGCGAGAAGCGGGGATCCTCCTTCCCAGGACGGACGGTCCGGCGACTGGGCGAACGGCAGACCCGCACTACCGCTCCCGACCTCACCTTCCTTCGGGACCCGAAGCGCCGCGACGGCGCCGGAGTACCCCATGCGATTGTTGTGGCCGGCGAGGAGAAGCTCTTTTCGGCCGTCCCCGTCGACGTCGGTCGCGGCCGCCGCGTGGTGATGGCCGGAGCCGTAGAAGGCCGCAAGGACCCGCCGCCGTGCGAGGTCGCAGACGTAGGTCGCCGAAGGGAAGAGGGGGATATGTGCGAGCGTCACCGCGACCTCGTCGATGCCATCGCCCTCGACGTCGAAGGCGTACAGAGCTCCGACGACGTACGTATCCGCAAATCCGGGGAACGGGAGGGTCGGCTGGGGAAGCGGCATCTCGGAAACGGCCTGACCGGTGAACGGATCGAGGACCTCGAGCGCCTTCCTCGGCTCGGTGAGACCGCCCCGCACGGCAGCGGCCGCGGTGCGTCCGCCCCCGAGCCGGACGAGGGTGACCTGACGCCCCACTTCGGCGCCCGCACGCCGCCAGAGAAGACGGCCCTTGCCGTCGAGCGCCTGGACTCCCCCCGCTCCGTCCGAAACGACGCGCGACAGGTGGGGCCGGTTCCACGGGAAAACCGGGAGGAACGCCAGGACGAGGAGGATCGCGAGAAACGCTGCCGGGATGCCGATCGCAAGGGGCCGGCGAAGTCGCCGGGGCGCCCTTCGAGCCTTCCGGGATTCGAGATCGGCGAGGACGTCGGCGGCCGACGCGTAGCGTCTCTCGCGGTCCTTGGCGAGGAGGCGCGTCACGA
>CALBDV010000693.1 GCA_937927565.1 uncultured Holophagales bacterium | reverse complement strand
AGACGGCGCGCCTGGCCGCGGGCCGGCCCGTCATCGTGAGGACGCTCGACGTCGGGGCCGACAAACCGCTTTCCTGGCTGCGCCACCTGCCGGAGCGCAACCCGGCGCTCGGATACCGGGCGATCCGAATGTACGCCGAGCACGCCGGCCTCGTGGACGGGCAGCTCCGGGCGATCCTGCGCGCCGGGGCGGTCGGGCCGGTGAAGGTGATGTTCCCGATGGTCGGGACGCCCGAGGAGGCGCGCGAGCTGCGCGCCCTCGTGGAGAGAGTGAAAGGACGCCTCGCCGCCGAGGGCGTCGCTCACGACCCGGCGGTCGAGGTCGGGGTGATGCTGGAAGTCCCTTCGGCCGTCCTCTCGGTCCGGGCGATCGCCCGCGAGGTCGATTTCTTCAGCGTCGGCTCGAACGACCTCGCGCAGTACCTCTTCGCGGTCGACCGGGAGGACACGCGCCTGGCCCACCTCGGGAACCCCTTCCACCCGGCGTTCCTCAAGCTCCTCGAGGCGGCTGTCGATGGCGCGCACGCGGAGGGCCGCTGGATCGGCCTCTGCGGCGAGCTGGGTGGACGGCCGCTGGCGGCCCCGCTCCTTCTCGCCCTCGGCTTCGACGAGGTGAGCGTCTCCCCGCCGCGCGTCCTCGCGGCGAAGGCGGCGTTTCGCCGGACGAGGTCCGGCGGGGCTCGTTCCCTTCTCACCGAAGCGCTCTCGAAGGCGACGGCGGGGGAGGTGGAGGCCCTCCTCATCGAGCGGGTTCCGGCGACCCGTGCCCTCGTGGACGCCGGGACGGTGCGGTCCGCGTCGAGGAGCCGCAGCCGCGAGGAGGCGGTTCGCGAGCTGGCCGACCTGCTGCAGCTGACGCTGCGCGCCGACGACGCCGACCGGGTCGAGGACGCGATCTGGGTGTACGAGGAGACGGCCCCGGATGTGGACGGCCAGGGCTTCGCCGTCTCGCACTGCGTCTCGCCGCACGTGCGGGTCGACTCGATCGCTGCCGTCCGCCTCGCTCCCGCCGTGGAGTGGGGCGCCGGAGAAGCGCCGGTGTCGATGGCGATCCTGATCGCGACGCGCAGCGGCGCGGCAGGCTCCCGCCACCTCAGGACGATCGAGGCGCTCTCGGGAAGGCTCTCCGACGCCGGGTTCCGTGAACGGCTTCTGGCCGCGCCCGACGACGCGGACGTGGCAGCGCTCCTGGTGGAGGCGTTCAGGTAACGCGGGGCGGCGGGACGATAGCCCGCTAAATCCCCGGCCTGGTAGGAGTCGGCGTGTCTGCCGCCGGCCCGTCCTCCCCCTCGAGGCGGATCGGCCCCTGCATCTCGGGGAAGCGCCCGGTCCTTCCGGCGTAGAACGCCCGGACGAAGTCCATGTCGGCGCGCAGGTCGCCGGTCGTGCGAAGGAGCGGGCCGAGGCCCGCCCGGCGGGTGCCCCAGTCGAGGAAGGAGAGGCAGACCGGGACGTCCGCGGTGCGCGCGACCCAGTAGAAGCCGCTCTTCCAGTGCGTGTGGCTCGAGCGCGACCCCTCGGGAGGGATGGCCAGGATCAGGCGGTCGCGCCCGGCAAAGAGTGCGGCGAGTTGCTCGACGCGGTTGCCGCGGGACCGCCTGTCGATGGGGATCCCGCCGAGGAGCCGGAGGAGCCAGCCGAGCGGCGGCTGGAAGATAGTGTGCTTGCCGACCCACGACGGCCACATGCCGTAGGAGAGGCTGCAGAGGAGCATGAGGACGAGGTCCCAGTTGCTCGTGTGGGGCGCGGCGATCAGGACGAACTTCGGGTCTTCCGGAAGCGAGCCCTCGAGACGCCAGCCGAAGGCGCGGAGGATCAGCCGTGCGGGCGGCCCGAACAGGCGTGCCCAGAGCGGCCGGCGTCCGGGGGCCGGCGGGGTGGCGGTGGGGGAGGAATCTCGGGGCTCGTGGTCGCTCGGCATCGGCGCGGGAGGCGGAGGATACCCGAGGGGGGTGATTCGGTTTCCCGTGTCCCGTAACCTACGCCGCGTGAATGCGCGCAGCCTGCTCGTCGCGGTCCTGGCCGTTGCCCCGGGAGGCGGAGCGCACGCCGGGCCCGCACCCGAGCCGCTCTCGGCGGAGGCCCTTGCCAGCTTCACCCGGAGCGTTCTCGCCGGGGCTCGAGAAGGAGCGAGGTGAGAACCTCTCAGGCGGACGACGCGCGGTTCATGCGCGAGGCTCTCCGCTCTGCGCGCCGCGCTCCCGCCCACCGCGACGTGCCGATAGGGGCTGTCGTGGTGAGGGACGGGCTCGTCGTCGCCCGCGCCCGTAACCGCCGCGAGGTCGACCACGACCCGACGGCGCACGCCGAGGTCCTCGTCCTGCGTCGCGCGGCCCGCAGGCTCGGGACGTGGCGGCTCGACGGCTGCACGCTCTACGTGACGCTCGAGCCGTGCGCGATGTGTGCCGGTGCGATCGTCCTCTCCCGCCTCCCGCGGCTCGTCTACGGGGCGGCCGACCCGAAGGCGGGCTTCGTCGGCTCGCTCGGGGACCTCTGCCGCGACGAGCGCCTCAACCACCGGGTCCAGGTCGAATCGGGCGTCCTCGGCGAGGAATGCGGGACAATCCTGAAGGAGTTCTTTCGTGAACGCAGAAGGCAATCGACCCGCTGACCGGGGGGCGTTCTCGCCGCCGGAAGCCCCGACTTTTCGCTGCCCCTCCTGCGGCGGACCCGCGGCACGGGACGCGCGGGCCTGCGTCCACTGCGGCTCGCTCCTGGCGACGAAGCGCTGCGTCACCTGCTTTGCCCTGTCCCCGCGGGAGGCCGACCGCTGCGTGAAGTGCGGGGCGCTCCTCCCCGCCCCGGCCTTCGTGGCGGAGGGGTCGGGGCGCTGCCCCGACTGCCGGCTCGACCTCGTCGCCCACGCCTTCGGGGCCGTCGGGTACGCCGAGTGCCCCCGCTGTTCCGGTCTCTTCCTGAAGCGTGAAGCGTTCGAGGCGGTGACGAAGGACGCCGACACGCGGGCGAAGGTCCGCCTCGCCGAGCCGCCCGCGGAGGCGGGGCCGGTGACTCAGGCGGCGCCGGTGCCCCCCGGCAGGCGGCCGAGCGGCGCGTTCCCGGCCGTGAAGTACCGCCCCTGTCCGTCCTGCGCGAAGCTGATGAACCGGTCGAACTACGGCGGAGGCTCGGGAATCGTCCTCGACGCCTGCCGGGACCACGGGCTCTGGTTCGACAGGGGAGAGCTCGCCGCGATCGTCGCTTTTCTCGAGAAGGGGGGCTGGGACAGGATTCGCGCGAGGGAAAGGGACAGGCTCTCGGAAGAAGTGCGGACCCTCGAGAACCGGCGCGCCTTCTCGAGCTCGGTTGGAATGCCGTCCTCCGACTGGGACCGGAACCAGCAGGGGCTCAACGCGCTGGGTGGCATCGCCGATCTCGTCGGTTCGCTCGCCGGGTGGTTCCTGAAGCGCTGAGGAACGAAAGAGCCACCCGGACGGGCGGCTCCTAACCCACTGACTTCTAAGGCCTTCCCTGGCTTCCCTGGTTCTCCGGGCGAATCAAATGGCGGTGAGGGTGGGATTTGAACCCACGGTAGCCTTTCGACTACACCAGTTTTCGAGACTGGCCTGATCAACCACTCCAGCACCTCACCGCGATCGGCCTCGGAGCGGGCGGGAGAGGATAGCGCAAGGTCTCCCGCGGGGGAAGCCCGTCAGTCGAGGAACGTGACGAGGACCTTCAGACTTACCGCGCGCCCCCAGTCGAGCGTCTTCACTTTCATCGGGACGCTGAAGATGTCTTCCTTCTCCTGCTTGCCGAGCGTCGTCGAGCGGTTCACGTCCGCGAGGACCCCTCCGGCCTCGTCGAGGAGCAGGGCCCGGAGCTTCACCTTCTGCCGCGTCCACCCGTCGTTTCGGTAGTAGAAGCGGAGGAGGACCCAGGTCTTGTCCTTCGGGTCCTTCTCCCGGGCCTCCTCCAGGTCGGCGGGCTGGGGGTCGTTCTGCGACTCGACGGCGAAGATCGTCGATTTCTCGAAGGACAGGGCGAGCGGGATGCGGTTCTCACGCGGGACCGCGACGGACTCCTCCACGAGCTTTCCCGCTGCGGCGGCGGGGGCGGCCGTGAGGATCGCGAGGGCCACCACGAGGGCGGTCGGAGCCAGGCGGGAGAGAGTACGAGCCATCACGCTACGTGATACGTGGCCGGAGGCTCTCGCGTTTGCCGTTCACGGCCTATTCTGGAGATCCTGCTGGAGATCCTGCTTGACGGAATCGCGCAGCCGGGGCAGAGTCGCCGTCCCGCGGACGTGGACAGGTGTCCGAGCGGTTTAAGGAGCACGGTTGGAAGCCGTGTGTAGTCGAAAGGCTACCGTGGGTTCGAATCCCACCCTGTCCGCCACGTTCGTTCCGCCCGGCGCGACCCGTTTTTCTGACGCGGCCGGGTTCCCTGAACTAGAATCCCCGGCCCGGGCCCCTGGGTGAGTTCGGGTCCCGCGCGACGACCCCCCTCGAATCGTGTCAGGTCCGGAAGGAAGCAGCACTAAGAGGACCGGTTCGAGCGCCGCGGATCACCCGGACTCATCGAGGGGCTCGGGTTTTTCATGACGACGAACAGCTTCGTTCCCCTCGCGCGAAAGTGGCGCCCCCGGACGTTCACGGACGTCGTGGGGCAGCCCGAGATCGTCCGTGCCCTCACGAACGCCCTGACCCAGGACCGGATGGCTCACGCCTACCTCTTCTCGGGACCTCGCGGCGTCGGGAAGACGACCTCGGCGCGCCTCCTCGCCGCCGGCATCAACTGCCGAACCGCCTCCGGCCCCACCCCGAGCCCGTGCGGGACGTGCGAGTCGTGCCAGGAGGTCCTCGAGGGGCGCTCCATCGACGCCCTCGAGATCGACGGCGCCACCCACGGCAAGGTCGACCAGGCGCGCGACCTGATCGAGATCGTCGGCTACGCGCCGGTGAGGGACCGCCGGAAGGTCTTCATCATCGACGAGGTCCACGCCATCTCGGCGGCGGCGTTCCAGGCGCTCCTGAAGACGCTCGAGGAACCGCCGTCCCACGCCGTCTTCATCCTCGCGACGACGGAGCGGCACAAGATCCCGGCGACGATCCTCTCGCGCTGCCAGCGATTCGACTTCCGTCGACTCACCGACTCCGAGGTCACCGACCGGCTCGCCGAGATCGCGCACCGCGAGGGGTACGCCGTCGACGCTGCAGAGAAGCCGGCGCCCTGGGTCGAGCCCGCCGCGCTCGCGGCCCTCGCCGCTGCGGCGACGGGGAGCTTGCGCGACGGGCTCTCGCTCCTCGACCAGGCGGTTGCCCAGACCGGTGGCCGCGTCACCGCGGGCGACGTCGCCCTCCTCCTCGGCTCTCCCGACCGGACGGCACTCGTGGCGCTCCTGGCGGCGATTCTCTCCGGTGAGCGGGCGGCGGTGCTCCGGGGCGCTGCCGAGCTGGAGGCTGCAGGGTCGGACCCGCGGGCCACGGCCCACGACCTGACCGCGCTCGTCCGCGGGGCCGTCCGCTTCGCCGCCGACCCGGCGGCGCCCGCCGTCGCGGGGATCTCCGAAGAAGGCTCGGCCACACTCCGCGAGCTGGCGAGGACGACGGCCTACTCCACGCTCCTGCGCGTCCTGACGCTCCTCTCCGAGGCGGAGGGGATGCTTCGCCGCAGCGACGTCCCGTCGCTGGCGCTGGAGATCCTCTTCCTCCGGCTCGCCGAGCTGCCCCGGCTCGTCCCGATCGAGGAGATCCTCGCGTCGGGAGGGTCGTTTTCGATGCCGGCTCCGCGGGCGGCCACCCCTCCGTCTCCCGCCCCGGCTGCGCCCTGGCCGGGGGCGACGCCCGCCCTGCAACACGTCCGGGCCGCTGCTGCGGAGCCGCAGCAGCGGAGCACTGCTCCCGGGCCTCTTCCCGCCGCGCCCGTTTCCGACTCGCCGCGCTTCGTCGGCCTGACGCCGCTCGAGGCGGTCGAGCCGGAGCCCGAAGCCGTGGCCGACAGCATCACCGCATTCCGCGAAGCGGTCGAAAAGCGGCACTCGAACCTCGGGGCCGCGCTCGAAGACGTCTCCGTCTCCATCGAGGGGAAGACGGTTCGGCTCGTCCTCGACCCCCCGAGCCCGCCCCTGGCCAAGAGGCTCGGCGAGCCGGCAATGAAGAAGGTTCTCGACGAGGCTGCCCTGGCCGTCCTCGGGTCGAAGGCTCGTGTGACGGTGGAGAGCGCCGAGCCCGCCGGGGGCGATCTGACGGCCGCTGCCGCAACCGCCGACCCCGGGAGGCTCGAGCGGGAAAACCTGAAGAACCGGGCCGCCGCCGATGAACGCGTCCGGAAGATCCTCGACCTGTTCGGCGGCGAGATTGCCGACGTGAAGCCCGACGAGCGCAAGCCGTGACGGCGCTTCCGGCGCTTGCGCGCCTCGTCGCAGCCCTGGAGCGCCTTCCCGGGATCGGCCCCAAGAGCGCGCGCCGGATCGCTCACTTCCTGCTCGTGGCGCCCCAGGCCGAGGCCGCGGGGCTGTCTCACGCCGTCCTCGAAGCACGTGAGAAGACCCGGGCCTGCACGGTCTGCCACGCCCTGACCGAAGAAGACCCGTGCGCCCTCTGCATCGACCCCTCGCGCGACGGCACGCTCCTGGCGGTGGTGGAGGAACCGTTCGACGTGGAGGTCCTCGAGCGGACGAGGGAGTTCCGGGGCCGATACCACGTCCTCGGGGGCGCCCTCGCCCCCCTCCGGGGGATCGGGCCCGACGACCTCCACGTGACCGGCCTTCTCGAAAGGGCTGCCGGGGGCGTGACGGAGGTCGTCCTTGCGACGAACCCGAACGTCGAGGGAGAAGCGACCGCTCTCTACCTGGCCCGCCGGCTCAAGCCGCTCGGGATCCGCGTCACCCGCCTCGCGTTCGGCCTGCCCGTCGGCGCGGCCATCGAGTTCGCCGACGAGGTGACCCTGGGAAGGTCTCTCTCGGGACGGCGGGAGGTCTAGGCAAGTGACGCGGAAGCATCGGTTACACTAGCGAGGATCGGCGCCATATGACGGATTTCGTCCTCTTCGACGAAGAGTTTCAGCAGATAAAGGAAGTCATCGGGCGGCTCAAAGCAGACGCCCAGGCGAAGGTCGTTTTCATCGTCGACAAGAACGGCCAGCAGATCGCCGCCCAGGGCGACCTCGAGTCGCTCGACACGACCTCCCTCGCGTCTCTCACGGCCGGGAACGTCGCCGCCACGGACGGCCTCGCGAAGCTGATCGGCGAGAAGGAGTTTCCCGTCCTCTTCCACGAGGGCGAGAAGGACAACGTCTACATCGCCATCGTCGACCAGCGGGTGATCCTCGTCATCATCTTCGACGAGCGTTCGTCGCTCGGCCTCGTCCGGCTCCGCGTCCGCAAGGCGACCCAGGATCTCGAGAGGGTCTTCGTCGCGATCCAGCGGAAGGTCGAAGAGGAGAAGGAGCGGCGCCAGGAGGGGATCGACTCTCCCTTCGCCGAGATCACCGACGAGGACATCGACAGCCTCTTCCGGGAGTGAGCATGAGAGCCACACCTCGTCGACACCCTGAGGGAACCTCCCGCTGCACGGGGGATTGTCTGAGAGTGCCGAAGCGATGACCTTCATCAACTACGCCGCCCGCGAGATCAACTGCAAGATCGTCTACTACGGGCCCGGCCTCTGCGGGAAGACGACGAACCTGCAGTACATCTACGACCGGACCAACCCGGCGGCGAAAGGGAAGCTGATCTCCCTGGCGACCGAAACCGACCGGACGCTCTTCTTCGACTTCCTCCCGCTGGACCTCGGCACGGTGCGCGGATTCAAG
Source organism: uncultured Holophagales bacterium (assembly GCA_937927565.1). Classification (GTDB taxonomy): domain Bacteria; phylum Acidobacteriota; class Thermoanaerobaculia; order UBA5066; family UBA5066; genus UBA5066. The sequence goes on along the minus strand of CALBDV010000693.1, from coordinate 16,206 downwards.
ACGCGCTTCCACCTCTACACCGTTCCCGGGCAGGTCTTCTACGACGCGAGCCGGAAGCTGATCCTGAAGGGGGTCGACGGAGTGGTCTTCGTCGCGGACTCGCAGGAAGCCCGGATGGACGCCAACGCCGAGTCGCTCCAGAACCTCGAGAAGAACCTCCGCGATCACGGCTTCGACCTGGCGACGATCCCCTACGTCCTCCAGCTCAACAAGCGGGACCTCCCGACGGCCATCCCGGCCGACGAGATGTACCGCCAGCTGAACTACAAGGGCGAGCCCACCTTCGAGGCCACCGCTCCGACCGGCATCGGCGTCTTCGACACGCTGAAGGCCGTCGCGAAGCAGGTCTTGATGGAGCTTCGGAAGAAGTAGCCCCGGGTCGCCCCTTACTCCTCGGGCAGCTCGGTCTCGCTCTCCTCCATCCGGACACCGCCGGGGAGGAGGTACTTCAGGACGAGGTCCGCGAAGCGCTCGGCGAAGGACGATCGGGAAAGGACCTCGTCGAACCCGGCAGCGAGGGCTTTCTCCTTCAGGTCCTTCCGGGCCATGTCGAAGTACCCGACGACCGGTATGGAGGCGGTCGCCTTGGCCTTCTTGAGGCGGGAGATCGCCTCGAACGGGGGCGTCTTCAGCGCGAGGTCGACGACGATGATGACCGGCGCCCCTGGCTCGATGACGCCCGCGGCGTCCGCGGGGTCCGAGAGGAAAGCAGTCGTGGCGCCGACGGACCTCACCGCGTTGTCGATCTTCGACCTCCAGAAGGGGTCTTCGACCAGGGCGATGACCTTGCGATTCATCGGGGCCTCCTCGGGCGTGACGTGGAACTGGCTGCGGTCGCTGCTCTTCCGCACGGCAGGGACGCCCTGAGTATAGGCCCGCCCGGCGCCCGGGGGTGCCGCGGGGCTCAGCGGCGGAAAAGGGGGAGCAGCGTCGTCTCGAGCCGGCGCAGGAGCTCGGCCGTGGCGTCGACGTCGCGGCGGCAGTAGTCGAGGATCTCGGGGAGCCTCCCTCGAGCGTACGCGTCCCCGACGGCGTAGCCGTGCATTTCGGCCGACTTGGGCGACGGGATGCCGAAGGCGACGCAGGCGGCGTGGAGCGAGGGGCGCGTCCCCGCAGCCCCCTGGAAGGTGAGGATCTCCATCAGGTCGACGTGGGAGTCGACCGAGTAGCGGTAGCCCGTGAGGTTGCGCGACGGCGCCAGGCCGTGGATCGCGCTTCGCACCGACAGGAACGGCCCGTCGAAGGAGCGGCCGTTGAACGAGACGAGGCGGTCGAACCGGGTCGCCGTCTCCCAGAAGCCGGCCAGGAGGGTCTTCTCGTCGCCGCCGATCTCCTCGAAGAGGCCGTCGCGGGACAGGCGCGACGACGCCTCGGCGGCCTCGTACCAGACCTTCCCGTGCCCCGTGTCGGGATTGAGGGCGGCGATGACGATGACCTTGGCGGCGTAGGGGGAGAGCGAACGCCAGTCCTTCTTCGAGCGATAGCTCTCGCCGTCCTCGGCGCCCCTCGTGAGCCACTCGCGAACGAGCGGGTCGAGATCGAGCCACGGCAGCCCGACGGTTTCGATGTCAAAGACGAGGGTTTTCACGAGCGAGCTCCCGGATTCGGGTGGGGGGGCCGGGGGGCCGCGCGAAGCTCAGGCCCCCCGGGAGCGACGAGCGTCTTCATGGGGATTCCCCTCCCGGCGTCGGCTCGGCGGCCGGCGTGGGCCCGGTCTCCGGTGCCGGAATCGTCGCGACCGGAGAGGGCGGAGGCACGATCGGCCCGAGGCGAGCGTCGAGCCAGTCGAACACGAGAGCCTTCGCCGTGGGCTCTCCCTGCAGGAGCACGAGGGCGTGTGCGGTGCCCGGGTAGAGGGAGACGGACTTCGGTGGGCGCCCCGAGGTGTCGAGAGCCCGGGCGGAGTCCGCGCGGCCGGGGTCCTTCTCCGAAGCGAGGACGAGGAGGCCCTGCGGCGATCTCGGACGTGTTCCTGCGAGACTCTCGAAGCGGTCGGCGTTCGGAGAGACGGCCACCGCGGCCTCGGCCCAGCCGGCCGCCGTGGCGAGAGCCGCGAGGTTTCCCGAGAGAGACAGGCCGAGGACGCCGAGACGGGAGGCGCGAGGCCGCAGCCAGGCGCAGGCGGCCTCGACGTCGCGCGGGAAGCCGTTCGGCGACGTCTGAAGCGACGGCGAGGTGCCCATCCGCGCGCCGCCCTTCCACACCGACTCGCCGTGGCCGCGCAGGTCGAGGGCGAGCGTCGAGAAGCCCCGGGAGGCGAGCTCGTCGGCAAGGTCGGCCAGCTCGCGGCGTTCGCGGGAGAACGCGTGGAGGAGGAGGACGGCGGGGGCAGACGCCCCGGCGGGCGAGGGCTTCCACGTCGCGACCAGCTTCACCCCGTCGCTCGACGGGAACGTCACCTCGTACGGGTCGTGGGGTCGCGGCACCTCGGGGATGGCGGCGGCCTTTTTCTTCGTCCGCTTCTTCTTCGTGGCGGCATCCGCAGGCGAGGAAATGGCCGCCAGCAGAACGACGAGGGCGACGAGAGTGGCCACGAAGGGCGAACGGGACATCACGCTGGCGCCCATGGTAAGGCCGGAGCGGGTGAACCCGGCACCGGCAGGAGCCGTAATATCTCCCACGTGAGCGTTCCGCATCCCGTCGCAATCCCGGCGCCGCCTCTTCCCGCCGATCTTCCCGGCGAGATCCTTCGCCTGAAGGAGGAGCACGACGCCCTCATCCTGGCGCATTACTACCAGGAGTCGGAGATCCAGGACCTGGCCGACTTCGTCGGCGACTCGCTCGAGCTGGCCCGCAAGGGGAAGGAGTCGCCGAAGCCGGTCATCGTCTTCTGCGGCGTCCACTTCATGGCCGAGACGTCGAAGATCCTGACGCCGGAGAAGACGGTCGTCGTGCCGGACCTCGAAGCGGGGTGCTCCCTCGCAGACGGCTGCCCGGCGCCGTTCTTTTCCGAATGGCTCCGGAAGTACCCGGGCCACACGGTCGTCTCCTACATCAACTGCTCGGCGGCGGTGAAGGCGCTCTCCGACGTCATCGTCACCTCCTCCTCGGCGGAGGCCATCCTCCGCCAGCTCCCCGACCCGATCGTCTTCGCTCCCGACAAGAACCTCGCCGCCTGGCTCGAGAAGAAGCTGGATCGCAAGTTCGTCGTCTGGCCGGGGACGTGCGTCGTCCACGAGACCTTCTCGGAGAAGCGGATTCTCGACCTCATGGTGAGGAATCCGCGGGCCCGCCTCGTCGCCCACCCGGAGTGCGACGAGCGGATCCTGACTCACGCGCACTTCGTCGGGTCGACCTCGGCGCTCCTGAAGCACGTGACGGAATCGGAGCATGCCTCCTTCATCGTCGCCACGGAGGAAGGAATCCTCCACCAGATGAGGCGGGCCGCGCCCGGCAAGGAGCTGATCCCGGCACCGCCCGACGACGGCTGCTCCTGCAATACGTGCCCGCACATGAAGCGCAACTCGCTGGAGAAGCTCTGGCTCGCCCTTCGCGACCTCCGTCCGGCGATCGAGGTGGAGGAGGAAATTCGGGTTCGGGCGAAACGGTCGCTCGACCGGATGCTCGAGCTGACGACGGGGAAGACGTTCGTTCCCGCTCTCGGACGCTCGTGACGCTCGAGACGTCGTGACCGGCAAAGCCCGACCCCCGCGCCCGAAGGTCCCGTGGGCGCCCCTCCTGGCCGGGCTCGCCGTCCTCGCCGCCGGCGCCGTCGCGGCGCACCGCGTCCTTCCCGAGTGGCAGCCGCTCGGCGTGTCGAAGGAAGCGGCGTTGCAGACGGCGCGGGACGAGATGACCGCCGCGGGCGCGACGCTCCTGTCGCCGAGGGCGAAGGTGCGCAACGCGCTCGCGAGCTCCGAGCTCGAGCGGGCCTACCGCCGGCTCGGGCGGGAGGCGCCGGCGTGGCTCGCCCGGCATGGCGCGCTCGGGTCGTGGGTCGTGTCGGGGGACCTTCGCGTCCCGGGCGTCGGGACGGGAAGGACCGAGATCGCGATCGGGCGCGACGGGTCGATGCGGCGCCTCGAGTTCACGAGCGGGAACATCTTCCGCGTCACGGCGCCGACGGGGGAGCTCGCGGGCGCGCGCGAGCGCCTCGCGGACGCCGTTCTCGCACGGCTGGCCCGCGGGACTGCGATCGGCCCCTCGGCCGACTACGAGAGCGGGAATGCGATCGTCCGCGTCTACGCGCTCGAGGCGGGCGGCGAGGGCCCGCGCGAGGTCCTCACGCGCATGGCGCCGACGCCGGCGATGCTGATCGTCGCGCGCGAGCTTTCGGACCCCGACGTCGGCCACCGCTTCGAGCGCCTGAAGTCCCGTGCCCTCATCATCGCGATCCCCCTCTTTGCCAGCGTCGGCCTCCTCGTCGTCGTCCTCTTCGGCGTCCTCCTCTTCCGGCGGCGCCTCGGTTTCCGGATCGCGATCGGCCTCGGCCTTCTCGGCTTCGCCGGGATGATCCTGTCGGGCTCTCTCTTCGAGCTCGAAGGGCAGAGCGGGTACACGGCGGGGATCATCGTCACCGGACGGATCTTCCTGGCCGTCGCTCTCGTCGGGTACTGGGCCGTCGCCGAGTCGCTCCTGCGCGACACCGTCCCCGGCTTCCGGACGAGCCTCGACGCCCTCGCCGCCGGGCGCCTTTCGCCGCGCCTCGGGAAGGCGATCCTGGGCGGCCTCGGCCTCGGCGCGGCGGTGGCCGGCCTCCGGCTCCTCTTCGCCTCCGGAGTCGCGGCGGCGGGCATTCGCGGGGTCTACCCGGAGTCGCCGTCCTACGTCCTTCCGCTCTTCGGAGGCATCGCGAACGCCCTCCTCGAGGGGCCGTACGCGGCGGCGAGCCTCGTCCTCGTGGCGGCCCTCTTCCGCGTCGTTCTCTCCCGGGAACGGGCCGACGCGCTCGGGGCGATCGGGTACGCTCTCTTCTACTCCTGCGCCTTCCAGTACGCCCCCTGGGGAGCGACCCTGGTCCTCACCCTCGCCGAAGCGGCGGTCTTCCTGCTCGCCTTCCGGACGCTCGGCCTCACCGGCCTCCTCGTCGCGGCGACGGCCCCCGCGCTGCTGCGCGATCTCCTCGCGTCGCTCCGTTTCCCCGGAGAGCTCGTCGCGCCGATGCTGCTGGCGGCAGCGATCCTCGCGGCTCTCGTCTGGGTCGGGATCGTGGCGACCCGGAGACCCGAGAGGGAGGACGAGGCCCGGCTCGACACGCCCGACTTCATCAAGCGGATCGAGAGCGAGCAGCGGGTCAAGCACGAGATGGACCTCCTGTCGCGGATGCAGGTGGCCCTCCTTCCCGATCACCCGCCCGAGGTGCCGGGGCTCCAGATCGCGGCGAAGACGATCCTCGCGACCGAGGCCGGGGGAGACCTCTACGAGTTTCTCGTCGACGAAGAGGGTGCCCTCTGGGTCGCGGCGGGCGACGTCGCCGGGCACGGGTTCTCGTGCGGCATCCAGGGGGCGATGGTGAAGGCCTGCCTCCTGACGCTCGTCAAGGCGGGACGGCGGCCGGCGGAGATCCTCATCGAGGTGGACCGCGTCCTGCGCGCGGCGAACACGGGGCGCCTCTTCACCTCGCTCGTCCTCGCCCGGATCGAGCCCGAGACGGGACGCGGCGTTCTCGCGAACGCGGGTCACCCGTACCCGCTCCTCGTCGTCGAGGGAAGGGTCCGCGAGCTGACGGCCTCCGGCCTGCCGCTCGGCAAGGGCCCGGCGCGCATCTACGAGGAGACCGAGTTCGAGCTGCCGGGCGCCGCGAGCCTCGTGCTGGCCTCCGACGGTCTCTTCGAAGGCCCCGACCGGTTCGACGACCCGTACGGCTACCACAAGCCGCGCGAGGTCCTCGAGCGCGTCGGCCTCTGGCGGCGGCCTGCCGAGTCGATCCTGGAGGCGCTCCTGGGCGACTGGCGCGCCCACGTCGGCGAGGGCGAGCCCGCCGACGACACGAGCGTCGTCGTCGTCCGACGGACCATCTGGTCCTGAGCCTTCCCGGGCCCCCCCCAATCGCGTCAGTCCGTCTGCTCGACGCCTGCTCTGGTTTTGAGTCTCAGCGCAACGGGACCGCGCGCCCCGTTCGTGCGAGGATCGGGCCGGATGAAGATCGCGTTCATCGGAACTCACGGCGTCGGCAAGACGACCCTCTGCTACGACCTCGCCGCGTCGCTGAAGCGTCGCGACCTCACCGTGGAGCTCGTGCGCGAGGTCGCGCGCGAGTGTCCGCTCCCCATCAACCGCGACACGACCGTGAAGGCGCAGGCGTGGATCCTCCACACGCAGATCGCCTGGGAGCTGCAGGCCGAGGCCAAGGCCGAGGTCGTCGTCTGCGACCGCGCCGTCCTCGACAACTACTGCTACCTGAAGCGGGCCGCGCCGGGAGAGCCGCACGTCAAGGTCCTCGAGGAGCTCGTGCGGGCGTGGCTCCCGACCTACGACGTCCTCTTCCGCGTCCCGATCGTCGGCGACCCGAGCTTCGACGGCGTGCGCGACACCGACCTCGCCTTCCAGCACGACATCGACGCGCTCCTCCTCGCGACGCTCGGGGAGTGGCACGTGCCGTTCGTGACGTTCGATCCGGCGGCGCGCGACGGTTGGACGAAGAAGGCTATCGAAGCCCTCCTCCCCGCCCTCAGGCCTCAGGAGCTCCTCTTTCCAGACGCGGCCGGCGGACGCTGATCGCATCGCTTCTGCCGCGCGCGGTGCCACCGACCCGCGCGGAAGGGGAGGCACCGGAGGCGCCGCGGGGAAACCCTGCGGGGCGGGTTCCCGCGATCCGAGTCAGTTCCGCCAGATCTCGTACTTGACGTCGAAAGAGCGGACCTGCTTGTAGTAGCGGGTCTTCATTCTCACGAACATCTTGTTCGTGTCGTGAATCTTCCCCGAGTCGAGCGTGGCGGTCCGGTCGTTCTCGGCCCAGACGCTGCCGTCCTTTCCCTTGATCGTCACCGTGTAGCGGCACTTCCAGTCGCGCGCCTCGTCGCGGTTCGAGTACTCGAACTCGACGACCATCGTGTGCGTTTCACCGAGGTCCTTCTCGGCGTCGGCGAAGTCGTCGGCGTCGGGCCAGTTGCGGATCCTCACCGATTCGATCGTGACCGGACCCTGCCGGATACCGACTTTCGACTCGCGGTCGGGCCCGAACGCGTGAGTCTTCGTGTAGCTCTTCCGGTCGCCGGGCTCGGCGCCGGCGGGTGAGGGCACGAGGAGGAGCGCTGCGGCGAGGCAGGAGAGAACGATCCGCTTCATGGGGCCTCCGGCATCGGGAGTTTTCGCGATTCTAGGTCCGAAGCGAGACCGGACGGGTTGACAGGCGGAGTCGGAGAGCTTCTCCTACCGCGCGATGACGGTTTCCATCCTCCGCGCCACACGGCCGGTCGCGGCGCTTCTCTCGACTCTCCTGGTCCTCGGACCGGCGGTCACGACGAGGCCGGCCCTGTCCGCCACGCCCTCTCCCGGCCCGGCCTCGTCCCCGTCCATCGCCGACTCCCTCCGGCCGGGGCCGGTCGTCTCGTCCCCGCTCGGACTGGTCGTCACCTCCGCGCCCGAGGCATCCTGGGCGGGAGTCCGGATGCTGGAGAAGGGCGGAAACGCGGTCGATGCCGCCGTCGCCGCGGCCTTGGCGCTCACCGCCTCGGACCCGGGCGGTTCGGGGCTCGGCGGCCAGACGTGGATGGTGATCCGCCTCGCGAGCGGAGAGGAGCGAGCCGTCTTCTGCCCGGCGCGCGCGCCGCTCCGGATCGATCGCGCGAAGCAGAAGGCTGCACGGAGCGGAACCGACCTCTGGGGACCGATGGCCGCCGCCGTTCCGACGACGGTCGCCACCCTCGATTACGCGCTGCGCCGGTACGGGACGATGAGCGCCGCCGAGGTTCTCGGTCCGGCGATCGAGGCGGCGGAGTCGGGCTACAGGATCCAGTCATTCGAGCGCTCGTTCCTCGGCGACTACACCCGACGCCTCTTCGACTCCGAGGTTCTCACCCCCGTCTACCTCACGGGCCCGACGGGGGACTCGGGGATTCCCGACCCGGCGCCGACAGGGACCTGCGTGAAGATCCCGGGCCTGGCCGACACCCTCCGGCGCCTCGGGGAGGCCGGCTTCTCCGATTTCTACACGGGGACGATCGCCGCCCGGCTGGACGAGGACGTTCGGGCCGCGAACGGGTTCCTCCAGCTGTCGGACCTGGCGCGCGTTCCCGCGAGTGTCGTCGACACGAGCCCCGTTCGCGGGACCTACCGCGGCCTGACGGCCGTGTCGGTCCCGTCACCCGCAGGGGGAAGCGTCCTCGTCATGGCCCTGCAGATCCTCGACGAGCTCCCGTCCGCGACGCTCGCGCAGCCGGGGCTCCCGCGCGGCCACGCCATCGTGGAGGCGGTGCGTCTCGCTCGAGCGGAGACGGTGGCCCGGCGTTTCGAGCCGGACGTGACGGAAGGGCCGTTCCTGTCGGAGCGGCTCACGAAGGCCTGGGCGGCCCGTCAGGCCGGGAGGATTCTTCCGGGGCGCGCGCTCCCGCGCGGAGAGCTCCAGGGTGAGGGGGAAAGGCGGTCCTGGGATCGTGGAACGTCCCACGTCTCGGTCGTCGACGCTCAGGGGAACGCCGTCTCGCTGACCCAGAGTCTCGGGCGGTACTTCGGGGCCGCGTGGGCCCCGCCGAGCCTCGGTTTCCTCCTGAACGCGTTCGTCGAGTCGTTCGACTCGGACGACCCCGCTTCCCCCGGCTACCTCAGGCCGGGCGCGATTGCCGTCGTGCCCGTTGCGCCGTTCCTGCTCGTCCGCGACGGGCGAACCGTCCTCGTGGCGGGCGTCGGTGGCAGCAGCCGGATTCCCTCGATACTCCTCAATGTCGTCGCCGGCCTCGTCGACGGTCGTCAACCACCGGAGGAGGCCTACGCGGCGCCCCGCGTCATCTGGGAGCAGGACCATGCCGGCCCGCGGGTCATGGTCGAGGTCGCGCCGCCGATTCCGGCCGACGCCGCAGCGGCCCTGAAGGCCATGGGCTACGAGAACGTCTTCGCGCTGACGGCCCCCGGCCGCGACTCCACCGTCTTCGGCGGCGTCAACGCCGTGCTCTGGAACGACGAGCGCGAGCAGTGGGAGGGCGTCGTCGACGGACGCCGCGCCGCCGTCGTGGCCGCCCCGCTTCGCCTCGCCCCTCTCGTCAGCGGGACAGCTCCTCGTAGAGAGTAAGCAGCGCCTGGGTTCCCTCCTCGCCTCGCCCCCTGGCCTCGAGGGAAGAGAGGAGCTGGTGAACGAGGGCGGTGGCCGGGAGCGGGACGCCGCTCGCGCGGGCCGTCTTCAGGACGATCGCGAGGTCCTTCTGCTGGTGCTTGATCGCGAAGGCGGGCTTGAAGTCGCGGTCGAGCATCTTCCGGCCGAGGACCTCGAGCGCCCACGAGTTCGCCGCGCCGCCCGTGAGCGCGGCGTGGAGCGCTTCGAGAGGCAGGCCCGCGGCCCTCGCGAACGCCATCCCCTCGGAAACGGCCGCGAGCGTCCCGGCCACGATCACCTGGTTCGTCGCCTTTCCGAGCTGGCCCGCGCCCGAGGGGCCGAGGTGGGTGATCCGCTTTCCCATCGCTTCGAAGACCGGCCGCGCCTTCTCGAGCGCCGCCGCCTCGCCGCCGACGAAGAACGACAGCGTCCCCTCGATCGCTCCCTTCTGCCCGCCCGAGACCGGAGCGTCGAGAAAGGCGACGCCCTCCTGCGCGAAGCGGGCGGCGACGGTGCGGGCGACGGCGGGGTCGATCGTCGAGCAGTCGACGACGACGGTGCCGGGGCGCGCCCCCTCGATCGTCCCGCCGCGTCCGAGGTGGATCTCTTCGACGTCGGGACCGTCGGAGACGCACGAAACGACGACGTCGGACTGCGCGGCGACCGCGGCGGGGCTCGGAAGCGCGGCGACGGGCGCCGGGCCGGCCGCGAGGTCGCTCGCGAGGCGGACCGCCTTCTCCATCGTCCGGTTCGTGAGGGAGAGGGGGAAGCCCTTCATCGCGAGGTTCCGGGCCATTCCGAGACCCATCGTGCCGAGGCCTGTGAAGCCGGTGCGGAGGGAGGAGCTCGAGGTCATGCCCGAGTTTCGACGCACTGTCGGAAGGCGTCAACGTTCGTTACCATTCCCCCATGACGCGGATGGGGGAGCGGTCCGTCCTGCCGGTGCTCGCCGTCGTGGCGTTCCTCGCTGCGGCGCTCTCCTATCTCCCGGTCGCGCGGGCTCTCCGTTACGCCACGATCGCCTTCTTCAGGCACCCCGCAACCTGGCACATCGCCCTCCCGTTCGTCATCCTCCTGGCGTTCCTTCACGAGGCGCTCGTTCGAGGCCTCTTCTACGGTGCGCTCCGGCGCAGGGTGCCGGTCGGCTTCGGTGCGCCCCTCGCGGCCCTTGCCGGCGTCGTCGCCCCCGTCGCCGTGCGCCTCTGGCTCTTCCGCTTCCCCGCGGTCCCGTGGCCCCTCGTCCTCGGACAGGCCGTCGTCGCCGAGCTTCCCCTGTCCCTCGCCCTCTGTTTCCTCGCGCTCGGCACCGGACGCTGGCTCCCCGGGGGCTTCGCCCTCGCCCTCCTCTGGACGGCCCGCATCGTCATCGTCCCGACGTTCCGCGGAAGCCCGGTTCCGACCCTCGAGATCCTCGCCGCGCTCCTCGCCGCGGCGGTCGTCGCGCTCGTTCTCCACGGGCCGCTCACGCCTCACCGCGAGGCGCTGGAGGGACTGTCGTGAAGGGTGAACCGCTCGTCCAGCTCGACCTCTTCTCCGACCCCCCGCTCACACGGGAGGAGCTGCGCGCCGACCAGGCCTCGCTCCAGGCGCTCTACGACACGCTCGCCGAGGGGTACCGGCTGCCGCCCGCCCGGATCGAGCTCTCCTCGCGGCGCGCGACGGGAGGCGTCATCCAGTACGGTCCGCCGCACGTCATCCGCGTCTCGGCGCACATGTCGGCGGCCGACCGGCGCCAGACGCTTCTCCACGAGACGGCGCACGCCATCTGCCACGACCGCTGGGGCGTCGAGGAGGGGCACTCCTCGCGCTTCTGGGAGGTCGCCCGCGAGCTGGGCGTCACCCGCAAGAGCGCCCCCGAGACCGACCGCCTCGCGACGATCCGTGCGCGCAACGCCCGCTACACCTACCGCTGCGTCGGCTGCGCCGACGAGTGGACGCGCCGCAGCCCCTTCGGCCGCGCCCGCCTCTGTGCCTCGTGCGAAGGGAAGGGGCGCCCCTCGCGCCTCATCCTGGTCCGGCGGCCAAAACGTACGGTGCGACGGAAACGCTGACGTGGAAGGGCGCGGGACCGCCCAGGCTCACGAGCTCGAGCGGCTCCGTGTCCTCGTCGAGGCGTCGAAGCTGATCAACTCCTCGATCGAGCCGACGGTCCTTTTCTCCACGATCGTGACCCTCGCCAAGGAGCGGCTCGGCGTGGAGCGGGGGACGCTGTTCTTCGTCGACGAGGCGAAGAAGGAGATCTGGGCCCGGATCCCGATCGAGGGCGACGTCTCGGAGATCCGCCTCCCGATGGGAAAGGGGATCGCCGGAACCGTGGCTGCGACCGGAGAGACGATCGTCGTGGACGACGCGTGGGCGGACCCGCGCTTCGACTCGTCGGTGGACCGCCGGTCGGGATTCCGGACGCGGTCGATCCTCTGCGTCCCGATCCGGAACCGCGGCGGACGCATCGTCGGGGTCCTCCAGCTCCTGAACAAGCGGGAGGGCGGGTTCGGCGCGTCGGACCTCGAGTTCCTCGAGCTCGTCTCCGGGCACGTCGCCATCGGGATGGAGAACGCCACGCTCCACCTGAGCCTCCTCGAGAAGGACCGGATGGAGAGGGAGCTCGCGTTGGGGAAGGAGATCCAGAAGCGCCTCCTGCCGGAGCCGCCGCGGGGGATCCCCGGGACGGAGATCGCCGCGACGAGCGTGGCCTGCTTCGAGGTGAGCGGCGACTCGTACGACTTCCTCGAGCTGCCGTCCGGCGACCTCGGCCTTTCCATCGCCGACGTCTCGGGGAAGGGGGTCGCGGCGGCTCTCGTCATGTCGAGCCTGCAGGCGGCGCTGCGGGTGGCTGCGCCGCTGGACGAGAGCCCCGTCCGGCTGACGGCGCGCCTCGACAAGCTGATTCACGAGCTGGCGGGGGGCAGGAAGTACGTCACGTTCTTCTTCGGCTGCTACACGCCGGCGACGGGGCACCTGCGCTACGTCAACGCGGGGCACAACCCGCCGCTGATGGTGTGCGGCGGCCAGGTGACCCTCCTCGGGAGCACGGGGGTGCCGGTCGGGCTGCTTCCGAACGCGGGGTGGAAGGAGGCCGAGGTGGTGCTGGCGCCGGGAGCCTCGATCGTCTTCTTCACGGACGGCCTCACAGAGGCAACCTCGCCGGACGACGAGGAGTTCGGGATGAACCGCCTCTCGGCCCTCGCGATTTCGCTCGCGGGGCGGCCGGCCTCCGAGGTAACGGCCGGGATTCTCGCCGGCGTCACCGCGTTCGAGGCCGGCTCGCGTCCGGCCGACGACAAGACGCTCGTGGTGCTCTGCCGGGAAGGCTGATGCGCAGCCCCGGTGGGGCGCAGGCCTGGGGGCGGCCGGCCGCGGCGATATGATTCGAGCTGGAAGCGAGAGAGCTGGCCGGACGGATGCGGCACCTGGGAGCCGGAGTCCGTTGGCTCGCGGGGGGAGGGCTCGATGGACAGGCCCACCACCGATGAGGGAGAGAACGGCTCGGAGAGTCGCGACGCGACGCCGATCGGAGGGATCCTCGGCGACCTGATCGCGGCGAAGGCCGATCTCGAGGCGCGCAACGAGGCGCTGCAGCTCGTGAACGACCTCACCTGGCGGCTCCAGAAGCGGCTCGACGTGGATGCGATCGCGGCCGAGACCGTGGACGTGCTGGCCCGCCACAGCCACGCACCGCTCGTGGCCTTCTACCTCCTCGAGGGGGACGAGGGGCCCTTGCGGATGGTGAAGGGGCACGGGTTCAACGAGCGGGAGATGCAGCTCGGAGCCGTGCTGCCGCTGGTGGGGAGCGCGAGCGGGCTCGCCGTGAGGGAGCGGCGAATCGTGTCGGTGCGACAGGGGGGCATCGACGGCCGGGACGCCCACCCGGTCGTGTCGGCACTCGCGGAGCGGGGGCTCTCGACCGGTCTCTGCATCCCGCTCACCCACGGGGATTCGCCTCTCGGCACCGTGAATCTCATCTTCCCGGATCACCGCGAGCTCCGTCCGCTGGAGGTTGAGACCTTCCACGGAATCGCCCGCGCGGTCTCCCTCGCCCTGGCGAACGCCCGGCTCGTCGCCGACCTCGAGCACCTCGCCTTCCACGACCTGCTCACCGGGCTCCCGAACCGGGCCGGGTTCCACAGGCGGTTCGCCCGCCTTGCGGAGGGGGGCGGAGGGAGAGCTCCGGTCGGGCTCGTCCTCCTCGACCTCGACAGGTTCCGCGAGATCAACGACACGCTGGGGCACACCGTGGGAGACGAACTCCTCGTCCAGGTGGTCTCGCGCCTCGTGCGCGGCGGCGACGGCCGGCGCGACGACGTCTTCCGCCTCGGGGGCGACGAGTTCGGCATCGTGATTCCGGAGTCCCGGAGTCTCGCCGAGATCGACGTCGCGGCACGGCGCATGCTCGCGGCTCTCTCTCAGCCGTTCCGGGTGGGCGGCATGGGGCTCGAGATCGGGGCGAGCGCCGGCGTCGCCCTCTTCCCTGATCAGGGGCACGACAGCCACGAGCTCCTCCGCTGCGCGGACGTGGCGCTCCACCGGGCCAAGAGAACGTCCGGGAGCGTGGCCTCGTACAGGCGCGAGCTGGACGAGCACACGCCGGAGCGGCTCGCCATGCTGTCGGAGCTGGGAAAGGCGATCCGCGAAGGGGAGCTCGTTCTCCACTTTCAGCCGAAGGTGGCGCTGCAGTACGGCTTCATCGAGGGGTTCGAGGCGCTGGTGAGGTGGCGGCACCCGCGGCTCGGGCTCCTCGCCCCGGAGAAGTTCGTGCCGTTCGCCGAGGCGACCGACGTGATGCTGCCGCTGACGAGCTGGGTGGTAAGGAGCGCCCTCGAGCAGCTGACGCGCTGGAACCGGCAGCTGCCGCGGCTCACGATGGCGATCAATCTTTCCATGCGAAACCTCCTCGACCGGAGCTGCCCCGACGTGCTCGCGGGAATCGTGCGGGAGGTGGGCGTCGACCCGGGCGTCGTGGAGTTCGAGCTGACCGAAACGGCGATCATGACCGACCCGGAGGTGGCGATGACGGCCCTCGCCCGCATCACGGCGTCGGGGTCGCGCCTCGCCATCGACGACTTCGGCACCGGGTACTCCTCGCTTTCCTACCTGAAGCGCCTGCCGGTGGACGTCCTGAAGATCGACCGCTCGTTCATCGCCGACATGGCCACCGGGTCGCGGAGCCGCGCGATCGTCCAGTCGACCGTACTGCTGGCGCACAGCCTCGACCTGGGCGTCGTGGCGGAGGGAATCGAAGGACGCGAGAGTGCCCGGGCGTTGCGCGAGATGAAGTGCGACCTCGCCCAGGGTTTCTACTTCGCGCGCCCCGAGCCCGCGGAGATCGCCGCCCGCCACGTCGAGAACGGGGGCTGGCTCGACGTTCCCGTGTAGGGCGTTTGGGGCGCGGCATCGGCCGCACCCGGTAGACTCCGCGGAATCACTCCAGGAGTCACTCCATGGCAACCTACCGGACCTTCCCGCTGGCCGTCGAGAGGCCTGAGCTGTTCGCTCCGGTCCGGGAGTTCCTGCGCCGCGCGTCGTACGACGACGCGACGCTCTGCCGCACGCTGGGCATGCGGAACATGAGCGACCTCGGCGAGGCTCGCTGGGACGAGGTGCCCCGGGACGAGCTGGGCCCTGCCCTGGACCTCTGCCTCGATCTCTTCCTTCTCTGCCGGGAGGTTCCCGGGGAGCGCATTCGCGACACCTGCGGCGAGGTCGTCGCCGACGCTCTCGGAGCCCTCGGTCTCGTTCGCACCACTCCGCACGACGCGAGCCAGTGCTTCTGCCCGGTCTGGCTCTACCCGGTCGACGGTTTCGTCATCGCGTCGGACCGGCGCAACGAGCCGTACGGCGACCCGGACGAAGGGTTCGAGGACGTCGTGTTTCCTGCGATCCACATCGGGGCGCTGCGGCTCCTCGACGTGATGCCGGACGCCGGTGGGGGCGACGCGCTCGACCTGTGTGGAGGCGCCGGCTCCGGCGCGTTCCGGCTCTCGCGGACGGCGCGCTCGGTCGCGACCTCCGACCTCACGCTGCGGGCGGCCCGCTTCGCGGAGTTCAATGCCCGGCTTAACGGGCTCGACGTGGATTGCCTGCGGGGAGACCTCTACGAACCTGCAGCGGGCCGCCGTTTCGACGCAATCGTCGCGCACCCGCCGTACGTTCCGGCGGCGGGGTCGGCGCTCGTATATCGCGACGGGGGCGACACCGGCGAGCAGGTGACGCGCAGGGTGGTCGAGGGTCTTCCTGCCTACCTGAAGCCCGGCGGCCGCTGCGCGATCATCTGCATGGGGCGCGACGCGGACGAGGGTCCGTTCGAGCGTCGGGTCCGCGTGTGGCTGGGTGAGGCGCGGGACGAGTTCGACGTCGTCTTCGGCCACGAGACGACGCTGACGCTGGACGACGTGATCGACCGGATGAGGAAGCGGGACGAGCCCGTTACCGACGGGGATGCCAGGGCCTTTCGCGACCTTCTAATGGATCTGGGGACGAAGCAGTTCGTCTACGGCGCTCTTCGAATCGAACGTTTCCCGTCACCGGCACCGCTCGAACCGCTCCGGCTCGGGATGAGTCCGGAGGCGACGGCGGTCGACTTCGAGCCGTTCCTTGCGTGGCGTCGGCTGCGGCGCGAGCCCGGCCTGACCGGGCGGATCGGTCGCGCACGCCCACGGCTCGCGCCCGGCGTGGCGCTGACGGGCGCCGACGACGCGAATGGGCGGGATGCCGAGTCGTCGGTGGTCGTGTCCCCCGCCTCGAAGCGCCTTGGAGGCTCACTGCGCCTCGATGCGTGGGCCGTTCCGCTGGTCTCCCGCATGGACGGTGCCGTCTCGGTGGACGACCTCTTCGCCGCGGCGAAGAGGTCGGGCGAGACGCCGTCGGCGCTCACTCGGGAAGACCTCGTCGACCTGGTGGCCCGCCTCGTGGACCGGGGCCTCCTCGAGCCCCGCCTCGCGGACTGACGCCCGGTGGCCGGCCCCCTGTCCCCCGTCCCCGGTGCCAGGCGTGCAATCGTGTATTGTTGAAAACAATACACG
>CALBDV010000692.1 GCA_937927565.1 uncultured Holophagales bacterium | reverse complement strand
ACGAGGGGCGGAAGGCGGCCCGCGGGGTCGACCGGCACCTGATGTACGGCGAGACGTACCTCCCCTGACGGCGGCCCGGCAACCCGATATCATCCGCAGTCGGCCCTCCGGGCCCCTTGAAGGAGACCCTTTCATGACTCACGCTCTCTCCGGCCTCGAGCCGCAGCTGCTCTGGGACCACTTCGCCGCCCTCGCCGCGATCCCCCGCGGCTCCAAGAACGAAGCGGCCGCCACGGCCCACGTCGTCGCGTTCGCCGCCCGCCTCGGACTCCCCGCCAAGGTCGACTCCGTCGGGAACGTCCTCATCACCAAGCCCGGGACGAAGGGGCTCGAGACGAAGCCTCCCGTCCTCCTCCAGGGGCACCTCGACATGGTGTGCGAGAAGAACTCGGGCACCGTGCACGACTTCACGAAGGACCCGATCCGCCTCGTGGTGGCCGGGGACGAGGTGAAGGCCGACGGCACGACGCTCGGCGCCGACAACGGCATCGGCTGCGCCGCGGCGCTCGCGCTCCTCGAGTCGAAGGACATCCCCCACCCGCCGCTCGAGTGCCTCTTCACGATCGACGAGGAGACCGGGCTGACGGGCGCGAACGCCCTCACGTCCGACTTCCTTTCCGCCACCCGGATGCTCAACCTCGACACCGAGGAAGAGGGCGCCATCTACGTCGGCTGCGCCGGCGGCCTCGACACGATGGCCTCGACGGCCGTCACCCGCGTCGCGCCGGCGGCCGGGGCCTCCCCGTACCGCATCTCCGTCACGGGCCTGCGTGGCGGCCACTCGGGCTGCGACATCCACGAGGGGCGCGTGAACGCCCTCAAGGTCCTCGCCCGCGCCGTTTCCGAGGCCGAGACGTTCGGATTCGCCCCGGCGACGCTCGACGGCGGCAGCAAGCGCAACGCCATCGCCCGCGAGGGATTCGCGTCGGGATGGGCCGACGCGCTCCGCGAGACGGAGCTCAAGGCCGCCCTCGCGAAGCTCGAGGCCGACGTCCGCTCCGAGTCGGGCCGCTTCGACAACCCCGTTCACATCGGGATCGAGCGGGTCGATGCCGCCCCGAACCCCCTGGCGGCGGGCGACGCGAAGCGGATCGTCGGGTTCATCCACGCGGCGCCGCACGGCGTCCTCGGCTGGTCGCCCGACATCCCGGGGCTCGTCCAGACCTCCACGAACCTCGCGATCGTCGAGACGAAGGACGACGAGGTCTCGTTCGCCACGAGCCAGCGCAGCTCCGTGGACTCCGCCAAGAAGGACGCCGGGCGCCAGATGGCGACGGCGATGATGCTCGCCGGCCTCACCGTGAAGCAGGGCGACGGCTACCCGGGCTGGAAGCCGAACGTCTCCTCGCCGATCCTCGGCGTCGCCAAGGGCGTCCACGCCGAGCTCTTCGGCCACGAGCCCGAGGTGAAGGCGATCCACGCCGGTCTCGAGTGCGGGATCATCGGCGAGAAGTTCCCCGGCATGGACACCATCTCCTTCGGGCCGACGATCCGCAACGCCCACTCGCCCGACGAGTGCGTGAGCATCCCGTCGGTCCAGAACTTCTGGAAGTACCTCACCGTCCTCCTTCCGAAGATGTAGGCCCGGAAAGGGCGTCTTCGAACGTCGCCGCCCCGCTCTCGAACCGGAGGGCGGGGCGGCGTTTCCGTGAATTGCCTCCGAATTGCCCGCATGAATGGAACCGATTGGGTCCGGATTGTGCGATGGTGCGGAGGCGAGGAGAATCTGCGCCAGGAGGGTCCGAAATGACCTCGAGAAGCGCAGTCGTCCTGTCTGTCCTGGCGGGGGTCTCACTCCTCGCCGCCTGTGGGAAACCCGCCGAGAAGCCTGCGGCGCCCGAGCCCCCGGCCGCCGTGCAGCCGGCCGCGCCGGAAGCCCCGGCCCCCGCGGCTCCGGCAGGAGTCACGAAGGTCGCGGTCACGTCGACACACGGAGCCTGGCCGACGGCCGACGTTCCCGACTTCAGCGCGGCGAAAGCCGTCGCCTACAAGGACTCGTCGGTGGGGAACGCGAGCGTCGTCGTCGTCCTCTCGACCTACGAGTTCCCGGCAGCCAATCGTGCCGAGTTCAGCAAGCGGACGTCGCCCGAGAAGGGGCAGGCGCGCATCGAGCTCTGGCTGACGCGGCAGAAACAGGTTGCCCCCGGCGAGAACCTCGAGTTCGCGGCGGGAATGTACGACCCGACGAAGGCCCAGGGACAGGCCGAGATGACGTCGAGCGCGGAGATCGCAATCACCGGCGGGACCTCTCTCACCTTCTCGCAGCCGCAGGGGACGATCGAGGTGACGTCGGTGACGGCCGACTCGATCTCCGGCAAGTTCGACGTCAAGGACAAGTGGACCCAGATCTCGGGGGAGTTCAGCGCGCCGCTGAAGTGACCTCGCCGCGTTCCGGCGGAACGGGGTAACGTTCGCGGATGCCCCGTCCACTCGGTCGCGACCGGCTCGAACCGACCTCTGACGGAACGATCGTCCTCCTCTCGCTCCACCCCAAGCCGTGGGCGGGGCGGGAGGAGGTCTCTCCCCGTGCTCCCGTCCTTCCGGGTACAGCCGTGAGGTGGGACGACGAGCTGTACGAGGTGCTGCGAGTCGAGCCCCGAGCGGGAGGCGGTTGGCGCCACGTCCTGGCGCCGTGGGACGACCGGTTCCTCGTCCGGACGCTCGTGGAGTACGGAGACGCACGAGCGGCGGCAAGCGGCGAAGCGTCTCCCGGGACGTCCGCGGTCTCCGGAGTTCCCGAGGTTCCAGAAGCTCCCGGAGCTCCCGGACCTTCGAGAGCTTCCGGAGTTCCCGCGGCCCCCGCGATCCCCGCGGTTCCCGCTGCCCCCGCGGTCCCCGCGGTTGCGCCGCCGACCCGCGCAGCCGCGTCGCCGGTGCCCGGCAGCGTCTCTGCGGCGTGGCGCGCTCTCACGCCCGGTGTACGGGCGCTCCTGTTGGCCTTCGTGCCGTCCGTCCTCTTCGGCTGGTTCTTCCCGTTCCGCGTGATCGGCGAGGGAATCTCCTTCTTCGTCCACGAGCTTGGACACACGTTCGTCGCCTGGTTCTTCGGCTGCTCGGCGATGCCGGCGATCGTCATGACGATCGTCTTCGCCCAGAGCCGGGTCTTCGCGGCCCTCGTCTGGGGCGCTCTCGTCTTCATCGCGGTGAAGTACCGCCACGCGCCCCGCTGGAACGTCGGCCTCGCCGCCCTCGCCCTCGCCTACCCGCTCGTCGCCTTCACGCCGGCGCACGTTACGGCGTTCGACATCGGAGGCCACCTCGCCGAGGTCGCCTTCGCGGCGTGGGCCTTCCGGCGCGCCGTCCGGGGCGAGCGCCCCGAGTGGGAGCTGCCCGTCTGGGCCTTCTTCGCCTTCTACCTCGTCGTGCGGAACGTGAAGCTCTTCGGCGGCGTCGTCCTGAGCGCCGCGGCGCGGACCGACTACCAGACCATCGCCATCGCCGGGCAGAACGACATGGTGAAGGTGGCCGCGACGACTGGCCTCTCGCTGACGACGATCGCCGCCTTCACCGCGCTCGTCTTCCTCGCCGTGCCGCTCGGAGCGCTCTTCCTCGCGCTGCGTGCCCCGGCCGATCCCCCACGGCTCCCTGTATAGTAGAAAATCAAGACCTGACCCCCTACAGAGCCGGGGCGATCGTCTCCGGCTCGCCGCGGAAGCGGACGACGACCCTCACGTCCTGGGGCACGCCGTAGGCGCGCAGGAGCCAGGCCCTGACGAACTCCTCCGTCTGCCGGCGCGCCGTCTCGCGGACGAGCGGCAGGTTCCGCCGCGCGCGCTGCGCGAAGAGCCCGGTGAGGGAGGCGCGCAGCTGCTCGACGACGGGAGCCTCGTCCCTGAGGATCGAGCTCTCCGTCGTCACGATCGTCATCGCCGAGACGTCGACGGCCGGTGCGTTCCAGCGGATCTGCGGGGCGAGGACGGTGACCGTCCGTTCCGTCAGGTCGAAGTCCCACTCTCCGTCGAGGTCGAGGGTGTAGGTGAACGTCACCGGAGCGCGGGCCGAGACGACGACGTCGGGAAGGGAGAAGCCGAGGAGCGCCGTCGCGTCGCGCCGCTCGACGACCTCCACCTGGGAGAGCTCGGCCACCTGGAGGCGCTTGGTCCCGCGGATCTCCGTGGCTGTGCTCGTGAACTTCGTCGTGATCGTCCGCGTCCGGATCGCGGCGGCGAGCTTCGCGAGCCCCTCGGAGACCGCCGTCGCCGTCTCGCGGATCGTCCGCGGGATGGCCCCCGCCATCTCGCCGGGGAGCCGTGCGACACGCCCCACGAGGATCGACGCCGCGACGAGGATCGCCAGGACGAGCGCCCCGAAGGCGAAGAGGGCAGGAGAGGGGCGGCGGGGCCGGTCCATGACGTCTGCCAGCCTATCCGATTCCCGCCCCCTGCTACTCTCCCGCGGCGTGGCGCGGATCGCGGTTCTCCCGGACGTCCTGGTCGACCAGATCGCCGCGGGCGAGGTGGTCGAGCGGCCGGCGTCGGTCGTCAAGGAGCTCGTCGAGAACGCTCTCGACGCCGGGGCGACCCGCGTCGACGTGGAGATCGAGGGGGGCGGGATCGCGCGGCTCTCTGTCTCGGACGACGGCTGCGGGATGGATGCCGAGGACGCCCCGCTGTCGCTGGGGCGGCACGCGACGTCGAAGGTGCGGACGGCCGAGGACCTCGGGAGGATCGGCAGCCTCGGCTTCCGGGGCGAGGCTCTGCCGTCGATCGCGTCGGTCTCGCGCCTCGTCCTGACGACGTCGCCCGACGGCTCCGGCCTCGGGACCGAGGTCGTCGCCGACCGGGGAGCCGAGCCGGTCGTGAAGCCCGTGCGGCAGACGAAGGGGACGCGGGTCGTCGTGGAGGACCTTTTCGGGAACCTCCCGGCGCGCAGGAAGTTCCTGAAGTCGCAGGATGCCGAGCAGCGCGCGGTGGTGAAGACGCTGACGGCGCTCGCGCTCTCGCGCCCCGGGGTCGCGTTCACGCTGCGGTCCGGGGAGCGGGAGCTGCTGGCGCTGCCGGCGGCACCGTCGGCCCTCGACCGTTTCGCCGAGGTCATGGGACGCTCCTCGCTGCCGGGCGTCCTGCCGGTCTCGTTCGCATACGCGGGGATGCAGCTCACGGGCGCCGTCTCCCCGCCGGAGACGACGTTCGCGTCGCGGACGTTCCAGTGGCTCTTCGTGAACGGGCGCGCGGCCCGCGACGGTTCGGTGGCGCACGCGGCGCGCCTGGCGGCCGAGGAGGCGCTCCTGGGCGAGCGGAATCCGGCGTGGGTCCTCTTCGTGACGTGCCCGCCGGAGAAGGTCGACCCGAACGTCCACCCGCAGAAGAGCGAGGTCCGCTTCCTCGAGCCCTCGTCGGTCCATTCGCTCGTTCACCGGGGGCTGCGCGAGGCGCTGACGGAAGGGAAGTCGTCAACGGCGCTGCCGGCATCGGTCCTTTCGGAGCCGTTCGCGCGGCCCGCGAGCTGGGGCGACACCCCGCCCGCCGCGACGGCGCTCGCCGAGTCGCTCGGGCTCTGGGATGCCGGGGGAGCCGCGGGCGGCACCGCTGCCGCCGCTGCAGGGCCTGCGCCTTTCGTACCCCATTCGACGCACGCCTCGTGGGAGGCCGCACCGGCCGCGGCGGCCGTCGCCTCGCCCGTCGGGACGCTTCGGCTCCTCGGCCAATACCGCGAGTCGTATCTCGTGGCCGAGGGGGCCGAGGGGCTCGTTCTCGTGGACCAGCACGTGGCGCACGAGAGGGTCCGCTTCGAGCGGATCCGCGACAGGCTCCAGGGGCAGGGGCTCGCTTCGCAGACGCTTCTCTCGCCCGTGACGTTCGAGGCCGCTCCCGAGGAGGCCGACGCCCTCTCGCGCGCGGAGGAGGTCCTCTCGGCGGCTGGTTTCGCGGTGTCGGAGCTCGCGGGCCGCCTCTTCGTGGTCTCGGCCGCTCCGGCCGACTGCGCGGCGGAGAAGGTCGTTCCCGTCCTGCGCGACCTTCTCGCCCGGCTCGCGGACGCGGCCGAAACCGGAGGCTCCCGGAGCGCGGAGAGCGTGTCGAAGATGAAGGACGTCCTCGCCGCCTCTCTCGCCTGCCGCGGGGCCATTACCGTGAACCGGCGCCTCGCCCCGGAGGAAGCGGCCCGCCTCCTCTCCGACCTCTCCGCCTGCCGGGACCCGTGGACCTGCCCCCACGGACGCCCGATCCTCCTCACCCTCGCGCATGCCGAGGTGCTCAAGCGCTTCGGAAGGAGCTCCGGATGACCTCGGGCCGCGACCTCTTCGCTCCGAAGCTGGGCCTCACTCTGCCGCTCTGCGGCTTCCACTTCATCTTCTTCTTCCTCTTCGTGACCGACCCGAAGAAGGTGGCGGGCCTCTTCGGCTTCTGGCCGCAACAGGCGCTGACGCAGCCGTGGGGCTTCGTGACGTTCCAGTTCCTCCACTCCGGGCCGATGTCGCTCTTCTTCGGCGCCTTCGCGCTCTACATCCTCGGCAGCGCGCTGGAAGCCGAGTGGGGGACGACCGAGTACACGGTCTTCTGGCTCGTCGCGACGCTCGGCGGGTCACTTTCGGCCTGGGCGCTCGGGACGCCGCTCGTGAGCGACCCGTTCGTCGTGCCGATCTCCATGCTCTTCGCCTACGCCTTCCTCTTCCCCGACACGGAGTTCCTCGTCTTCTTCGTCATACCGGTCAAGGTGAAGTGGATCGCCTTCTTCAGCCTCGGCGTCCTCGCTCTGAGCTTCTTCCGCGACCTCTTCTCCTTCGGCCCGGGGCCGGCGTTCGTGAGGGTCCTCGGCGCCGGGGCGGGGTTCCTCTACTTCTGGGTGCGCCACCACGGCCGCTTCAAGGTGCGCAAGGTGGCGCGCGAGACGGTCGTCGCGGCCAAGACGGCGGCTGTGGTGCGCCAGGACGAGGAGCTCGAGAAGAGGAACCGCGAGCTCTTCCCCCGCGTCGAGGCGTTGCGGACCTCCGAGCGGACGGGTGTGGCGCCCGCCGACGGCGAGGGGCTCCGGAGCGAGCTGACGCGCCTCGTCGTCCCCGGGGTGAACATCTGCAAGCCGGTCGATTTCAAGGGGGACAGGGACGGCATTTGCCTGAAGTGCGAAGGCTTCGCCGAATGCTCGCTCCGCTACCTCGCGGGGCAGCCCAACGAAATCGTCGTGAAGAGGCGCGACGAGTGACCGTGCCGGGTAAACTCCCGCCCCGATGACCTCCATTCTCGCGTTCCTCGCCCTTTTCTGGCTCGCCGATCCCTCCCCGGTCAAGGGTGTCCCGCCGCCGCCCGGCGGGGTCTTCGAGACCGAGATCACGAAGGTCGTCTCCGACCGGGCAAAGGTCGAGATGCAGGGCCTCCTCGCCGAGCTGGAGCGGATGTCGCAACCGGCCGAGACGAAGGCCGAGATCAAGCGCCGCCTGGCCGGCCTGAAGGTCGCCGTCTACACCACGTCGAAGAGCTGGGACGAAACGGTCGCGTTCTACGAGGGGCCGGCGATGCAGGTGGTCTTCCTGAAGGGCCAGAGGGACATCCTCGCCGACCTGCAGGACTACGCCCGCTCCGCCGGGATCGCCGTCGATCCGGGCGTGGAGAAGGCGTGGGTGGGGAAGTCCGCCCTCACGGCCCGCTGGACGAAGGACGACGAGACGCTGCAGATCGTCGTGGAGGACCACCTCATCGACCCGCGCGACGGCAAGGTGACGCCGAAGACGGTCGTTCTGGTGACGAAGCTCGGCTCGTAGGGGCCGCCGCTCGAGGCTGTTCCGGCGGAAACGGAAAAGGGAGGGGCCGTGGCCCCTCCCTTTCGCTCGAGGACTCGAAGCTCCCGGATCCTACGCCTTGAGAACCTCGTCCGCCGCGACCGCGCTCGCGGCCTCCTCGCGCCGCTTCTTCTCCTGGAAGTAGGCGAAGACCTGCCAGCCGCCGAAGGCGACGAGGAGGCCCGGCCACCAGTCGAGGAGGAACGAGAGGTCGATCGTGAAGATCCGGTCGGCGAGGAAGAAGAGGCCGATGAGGATGAGGAAGATCCCGAACGTGAGGCCGCCGTCGGCCTTGAACGGCTTCTCCTCGCCGAAGAAGCCCGGCTCGGGCATTCCCGTGGCGTTGATCGCCCGGGCCTGCCGGACGGCGTCGATGAGGACGAAGACCCACCAGAACGGGATGAGCATCCCGAAGGGTCCGGTGTGCGGGCGGTCGGCGATCGCGATCAGCATGACGAGGATCGCGAAGAAGACGATGCCGCGCTTGTAGAGGCCGAGGTAGACGTGGCCGAGCCCCGGGAAAGCCGACAGGAGCCCGGCGGCAGCGGGGTTCTTGCCGGGAGGGGCCGCGGGTCGGGGCGGCATCGCGGGCGCGGGAGGCACGTAGGCGACCGGCGGGACCGCGGAGGCGGCCGGGGGGGGCGGGAAGGAGCTGGCGTTCTCGTTCATCGGCGTCACCTTCTGGGCTTCTCAGGCTCGCTGGGCTCTGTGGGGCGGGGTGTCGTTCCCCGCTCGGTCCAAGGAACGCAAACTGGAAGGGTCCGGTTCGCGAGCTGGCGAGGGCCGGAGCGGCTCGGTCTCGACCCGCCTTCCGAAAACGCGGCCGAGGAGGATCTCGGCCCACGCCGTCGTCTTCGCCTTGCCGACCGCGAGCGTCCGGTAGAGCCGGTAGTCGAGCTGCTCCGTCAGGGGTCTCTTGCGGTGGCTCGCGAGAACCGTGTCGAGCTTCTCGCCCGCCACGTCCCTCGCTTCGGCGAGTGCCCGCTCGCCCGCGGCGGTCATTCCGCTGGCTCCGCTCCGGGCGGCCGAGAGGGGATCGACACCGAGCACGGCCACGAGGGCGAGGCAGGCGGCGTATGCGAGCGCGACCACGACCCGCCAGTCGCTTCGCCAGCGGCGGAAGCGGCTCGTTTCGGCCGGGGGTGCGTCGTGCCGGGGGTGCCCTGCCGGGAGAGAGAGCAGGCGCCTCAGGAGGGCGGGGGAGGGATCGGGCGGGGCGATCGCGCCGGGAGTGAGGAGAGCCATCACCTCGCGTGCCGCGACGCGCGGCGGCTCGTACCTCGCGAGGCCGGCCAGCGAAACCGTCAGCGCGTCGGGCGGCCGGGGAACGGCCAGCGCGGCGAGAAGCCGGTCGTGCTCCTCGCAGTCGGCGAGCAGAGGCCCGCAGGTCTCGCAGAACGACGCGTGGCTCGCGACCCCGGGGGGTACCGGGACGCCTCCCGAGAGAAGGGCCGTCTCGGCCCGGCGGCAGGGCCCGGCGGAGGCGGTCATATGCCCCCTCCGGGTTGAGGCGTAAGGGAGCCGAAAAGCGGCCCGCGCGACAGGGGCGCCGCGCCGATCCGTTCTCTCACGATCCGCGCCAGTTCGACCCGGGCCCGGTTGAGACGCGACTTGACCGTGCCGTCGGGGAGGCCGAGGAGGTCGGCGATCTCCCGGTAGTCGAGGCCGTCGAGGTCGCGCATCTGGACGACCTCGGCCAGCTCGTCGGGGAGCTGGGCCAGGGCGTCGAGGAGGAAGCGGAGCCGCTCGCGGCGGACGGCGTCGGCCGACGGGTCGTCCGAACCGGGGAGGAGGGTCACGAGCGCGTCGTCGCTGACGAAGCGAAAGCCCTTTTCCCGGCGGCGTTTCCGGTAGTGGTCGATGGAGAGGTTGCGGGAGAGCGTAGCGATCCAGGCGAGGAGGGAGGCCTCCGTCGGCTCGTACCGGTCGAGGTTCTCCCAGACCTTCAGGAAGCAGTCCTGGGTCAGCTCCTCGGCTTCGGACCGGTCGTAGGTGCGGTGGTAGGCGATCCGGTAGACCTTTGCCGAATACCGCTCCACGAGCTCCCGCCAGGCAAGATCGTCACCGTTCAGGCAGCGGGCAACGAGCTCGGCGTCGGGATGGGCAGCGTTCGCCATGAGTCTCCTCGTTCTGAAGGAACGGACGAAAGGGGCGCGAGGTTCCGCCCCGAGTCTATAATTCCGGTCCGTCGATTCATTCGAGGAGGGGGTGGGATGTCTCCAGACCGGAACGTGAGCGTCATCCGTTGCCTTCCGGCGGTCGTTCTGCTCCTGACCACCGCCGTCGCCTCGGCCCAGGAACCTCCGGCGAGCGCTTGGAAAGTGTTCCAGGAGTTCAACTTCGTGACAGGTTCCTGGTCTGGCCCGGTGGAATCGGGGGGACGGATCGGAGGCCGTGTCGTCTCCTTCGGCCTCGAGGTCGACGGCGCCACGCTCGGCTACCGGGCAACGACCTACTTCCCCGTCAAGGACGACCGGCCCGAGGCGCGTACCGAAGAAATCGCCAAGATCGTCTACGACGGTGCTAAGGGGAAGTACGTCGCTTTCGTCGTCTTCTCGACGAAAGCCTGGGGGATCTACGACGGCGAGGTTCGTCCGGACGGCTCTATCCTCTTCACGGCACGTGAGATGGCGAATCTCGAGGCCGGTCTGAGGTCCCGCTGGATCCTGTCGCGCAAGGCCGACGGCACGCTCCTCGAAGAGCTCGACCTGGCTCCTTCCGGCAAGGACTTCTCGCCGTACCTGAGTGCCACCCTGACGAAGAAGTAGCAGAACCCGTTCCGGCCGGTCTGGTACCCTCCCCCTCCCGTGCGTCCTGTGCGGGCAAGGGGAATCCATGGTTGAGATCCGGAACGTCGCCATCATCGCCCACGTAGACCACGGCAAGACCACGCTCGTCGACTGCCTCCTCCGGCAGTCCGGGACGTTCCGTGCCGGGGAGCACACCGAAGAGCGGGTGATGGACTCGAACGACCTCGAGCGCGAGCGCGGGATCACGATCCTCGCCAAGAACACGTCCATCCGCTACCACGGGACGAAGATCAACATCGTCGACACCCCGGGGCACAGCGACTTCGGCGGAGAGGTGGAGCGCGTCCTCAAGCTGGTCGACGCCGTCCTCCTCGTGGTGGACGCCGCGGACGGTCCGATGCCCCAGACCCGCTTCGTCCTCCGGAAGGCTCTCGAGCTCGGCCTCCGGCCGATCATCACCGTGAACAAGGTCGACCGCCCGGAGGCGCGCCCCCACCAGGTGATCGACGAGGTCTTCGACCTGATGGTCGACCTCGGCGCCACGGACCACCAGCTCGACTTCCCGATCGTCTACACGTCGGCCAAGCAGGGGTTTGCACGTCTCGAGGTGGACCACGCCAACAACGACGTGAGGCCGCTCCTCGACGCGATCCTCGTCGAGGTGCCCCCGCCGGGAGGGGACCCCGTCGCGCCTCTCCAGATCCTCATCGCCTCCCTCGACTACGACAACTACCTCGGGCGCCTCGCGATCGGGCGCGTCGTGAACGGGGTCGTGAAGCCCGGGCAGGACATCATGGTCTGCCGGCACGACGGCTCGTTCGTGAAGTCCCGCGTCGGGAAAGTGATGGTGTTCGAGGGGCTCAGGCGCCAGGAGGTGCAGGAAGCCCCGGCGGGGGAGATCGTCGTCCTCTCGGGGATCGAGGAGGTCACGATCGGCGAGACGGTGGCCGACGCCGAGTTCCCGGTGGCCCTCGACCCGATCGCCGTCGACGAGCCGACCGTCTCGATGACGTTCCGGGTGAACGACTCGCCCTTCGCCGGCCTCGAGGGGAAGTACGTCACGAGCCGGAACATCTTCGACCGCCTCCAGAAGGAGCTCCGGACGAACGTCGCGCTGCGCGTCGAGCCGACCGAAGGGCCCGACGCGTTCAAGGTCTCGGGACGCGGCGAGCTCCACCTGGCGATCCTCATCGAGACGATGCGGCGCGAGGGGTTCGAGCTCGCGCTCTCGCGCCCGGAAGTCATCGTCAAGGAAGTCGACGGCGTTTCCTGCGAACCCGTCGAGCAGCTGGTCGTCGACGTCCCGGAGGAGTTCGTCGGGACGGTCATCGAGAAGATCGGCCGCCGTCGCGGCGAGATGACGGCGCTCGTCAACAACGGAACGGGCCGGGCCCGGATCGACTTCAAGGTCCCGACGCGCGGCCTCTTCGGGTACCGCAACGAGTTCCTCACCGACACGAAGGGCGAGGGAATGCTCAACCACGTCTTCGCCGGCTACGAGCCGTGGAAGGGCGACGTCGACACGCGCCGGACCGGCGCGCTCATCTGCAAGGAAGGCGGAGACACGACGGCCTACGCCATCGAGCGGCTCGAGACGCGGTCGGTCTTCTTCTTCGGACCGGGCGTCGCCTGCTACCCCGGGATGATCGTCGGCGAGAACAGCCGCGAGAACGACATGGTCATCAACCCTTGCGTCAAGAAGCACCTGACGAACATGCGCGCCTCCAACTCCGACATGGCCATCAAGCTCACGCCGCCCCGCGAGATGCCGCTGGAGCTGGCCATCGAGTGGATCGGCGACGACGAGCTCGTCGAGGTGACTCCCCGTTCCATCCGTCTTCGCAAGCGCGTCCTCGACCACTCTCAGCGCAAGCCCAAGAGGCCGACGGAAGCCGCCTAGGGCCGGGGACGGGCGCGCGGCCGGCCCTCAGGGCGGGATCGGGGAACGCCTTCGTCGCGCGGGGCCGCCCTGGTTCCTTTCGTCCTCGGGCAGGAATTCCCGGACGGTCCCGTTCTCGGTGACGAGGCACTTGGGGCCCGGCGAGGACCGGAGGGCGCGGCTCTCGCCCGGGTTCCTGTCCTGGCTGTGGTACGGAATGAACCGGACGGTTTCCCGGCTCAGGAACTGGTACTTGTAGGCCACCCAGTAGCTCCCGTAGCAGACCGAGTAGCCGGCGCGGCGAATGGACTGGATCAGGACGTGAGGGTCGGGCTCCGCGAGGAGGGCCGCGCGTTTCGCCCGGAAGCCGTCGTGAAGGGCCACCAGGCCGCACGCCGCGAGCAGGAGCGGGAGAAGCCGCGACGCTCGACGGGACGGCCACGGGCCCCTCAGCCCTTCGGCAGCGAGCCCCAGGAGGGCCGGGAGGGCGAGCCCCAGGTAGTGGACCTGGCTCGGGGACCTCGGCCGGATCAGAAAGAAATAGAAGCTGAGCAGAATCACTCCGGCCGCGAGGGCCGCGCCTCCTGCGACGCCGGGGCGGAGGAGCAGGAGCGCTGCGATCCTGGACCTTCTCCGGATTCCCGCGAGGACGAATCCGAGCACGAGCCCCCAGGCGAAGACGTGCGCGGCGATCGAGGAGGAGCCGCTCGTGAACGGCAGGAGCTCGCGACCGAGGAACGTCCCGATCCTGGTCAACGTGTCGGCGTCGGGTGTGAGGGCGGCGTCGAACGAGTAGGAAGGCGCGTCCCCGCCGAACAGGCGCCCGAGCAGGGGAGGGGCGTGTCCGATGGCGAAACCGACGGCGAAAGGGAGCATCCAGGCGAGGGCCGGATGGAGCGTCCGCCACGCGGAGGCCGGCCGGATTCCGGGAATCGCCATGCCGGCGTGGACGAGGCCGAGGAGCAGGAGGGGCTCGGTGAGACTCGCGTGCGAGACGAGGCCGGGAACGCCGACGCCCGTGAAGGGTGACGTGAGGAACGAGAGGATGCGCAGGCCGCAATAGGCCTGGACGATGTGAGCCGCGAGGGCGAGCGGGCGGGGAGGGGTCCACCCGAGGGCGGCCGACGAGAAACGGCATCTGCCGGCGGGCGCGAGGCCTTCCCGGATCGGCGGGTACCAGCCGGAACGGAGCGCGAGGAGACCGAGGACCGGCCCCGTCACGAAGACGACCCCCGGGTGCATCCACCAGAGGAACCCGCTGGCCAGACCCAGCCACAGGAGCTGCCCGGGACGGGTCTCGCCGTTGCCGCGCACCTGCCTCGAGCCGATCCAGAACAGGAGCCCGCCGCAGAGAAACAGCGTCTCCGGTTGCGGATTCGCTCCGAGGAAGAACCCTGGACCGATCGAGAGGAGGACCATCGCCCCCACGGAAACGGGGGAACCAAAGAGAAGCCGCAACCCTGCTCCCCAGGCGAGCAGCCCCAGGCAGTACTGAAGGAACGCGGCGAGTCTCAGGTCGAACGGCTCGCAGGTCGGAGAGAGCCGCGCATACGAGATTCCCGCGGTGAGGACCGGAGTCATGGGGCCGAGGTACTCCTGCCCCCAGAAGAAGAGCGGAAGGCGGCCGCCATCGCGGATGCGTTGCGCCATCAGCCCGAAGATGGCGTGATCCGAGTTCCAGCCCTTCTCCACACCCGGTTCCACGAGAAGTGGGATCCGGAGCCCCCAGAACAGGAGCACGGCAAGGAGGGCGCCGCTGACCCAACGCAACTGCAGACCAGGCTTGCTGTTCATCTTCCCGGACGCCTTTTCCCTTTCACGGTAACCCGTTCGACCCTCGTCTGCACCGTCGGATCCGCCTTCCCACTGCGTGAGTTCCGCCCTCGTCGTGCGAACATGCCCGGTGCGCCTGTCGGGTGCGGGAGGGTTGTACGGCAGCGAGCAACGTCGGGATCGCCTTCGGGCTGACGATCGCAGCGGGAC
>CALBDV010000691.1 GCA_937927565.1 uncultured Holophagales bacterium | reverse complement strand
GGACGAGATCCGCGTTGAGGCCGTTGAGCGCGGCCCTCATCTCCAGCGCGTGCTCCTGGTCGACGCAGAAGACGATGGTTTTCGCGAACCGGTCGGTGGCCCTCATGAAGTCGCTGAGGTGACGCGCCACGGCTTCGGTTCGGGCCTTCAGGGCGACGACGCGTTCGAAGTCTCGCGTCGTGTACTCCCCGTCGGGGATTTCCCGGCCATATCGGTCGAGCTCGCCCTTGCTGGGCCGCCAGCCGGCAGCGTCCCACTGCGTGATGACGCGGTGGACGCGGTAGGGCGCAAGGAAGCCGTCTTCGATGCCCTGGCGCAGGCTGTAGGTGTAGACGGGGTTGCCGAAATAGCGATATGTGTCCCGGTTGTCCTCGCGGAGGGGTGTGGCCGTCATCCCAAGCTGGAAGGCCGGCTCGAAGTAGTCGAGGATCTCGCGCCAGTTGCCCTCGTCCCGGGCGCTTCCGCGGTGGCACTCGTCGACAAGGATCAGGTCGAAGAAGTCGCGCGTGTATTCGCGATAGAGGCCGGGACGGCTCTCGTCCTTGGCGAGCGACTGATAGAGGGCGAAGTAGATCTCTCGTCCCTTCTGTACGACCCCGCCCTCGATCTTCCAGCGGGCGTCCCCAAACGGGTCGAAGGTCTTGTCCTTCGGGTCGTCGACGAGGACGTTGCGGTCGGCGAGGTACAGGATTCGCGGGCGGCGGTGATCTCCCGTCCGGTTCCAGCGGGAGCTCCAGAGCTTCCAGCAGACCTGAAATGCCACCCAGGTCTTTCCCGTACCAGTCGCCATGGTGACGAGGACTCTTCGGCGCCCCTGGAGAACTGCCTGGATGATCCGGTTGACGGCCAGCTCCTGGTAATAGCGGGAAGGCTTCTGCGGGAGCCGGAAGGAGGGAGCCAGGAGACGGTCGGCGTTCGTGTGGCTGCCCAGCCCGTCAGACGTCCGGAGCCGGCTCCACAGCTCCGCCGGGGTCGGGAACTCCTCGATTTCCCGCTCGAGGCCGGTCCCGAAGTCGAACTCGACGATTCCGAGACCG
>CALBDV010000690.1 GCA_937927565.1 uncultured Holophagales bacterium | reverse complement strand
GCGATGCGCGGCCGGCGGCGTGCCGCCTCTCCCAGCTTCTCGAGCCATCCCTCCGTCACTTCGGTGTCGCTGTTGAGGAGGGCGACGTCGCCTGCCGCCTCACGCAGTCCCGTGTTCGCCGCTGCGGGGTAGCCGCCGCGCACGGGGCGCTCGACGAGCCGCACCGCGTCGGGCCGCGCGGCGACCACCTGCGAAACGACCAGCGCCGGTCCCGTCTCGAGCGGCCCGTCGGCGACGACGACGAGGGCGTGACGCGAGAGGTCCGTACACGCGACGACCGAGGTGAGGCAGCGCTCGAGGTCCGGCGACGGTCCCTGGACCGGGACGACGACGGTCGCCACCGGCCTCAATCGCAGGCAGTCCTCGGGTCGTCCAGGGCCGCCCGCTCCGCATCCACCATCCGGCGTACGAGCTCCGGGAACGACGTCCGGGGCTTCCAGCCCAGCTCGCGGGCGGCCTTCGTCGCGTCGCCGCGCGTCTCGGTGATGTCCACCGGCCGCGCGTACTCCGGGTCGAGGACGACGTGCTCGCGATAGTCCAGGCCCACCGTCCGGAAGGCCAGCTCGCAGAAGTCGCCGACCGAATGCGTCTCTCCCGTCGCGAGGACGTAATCGTCCGCCCTCTGGGCGCCGAGGATCGCCCTCATCCCCTCCACGGTGTCCGGCGCCCAGCCCCAGTCCCGCCGCGGCGTCAGCGTGCCGAGGTGCAGCTCCTTCTCCAGGCCCGCCGCGATCCGCGCCGCCCCGCGCGCGATCTTCCGCGTGACGTAGTTCTCGCCGCGCCGGGGGCTCTCGTGGTTGAAGAGAATTCCGGCGCACGCAAAGAGGCCGTAGGCCCGGCGGTAGACCCGGACGAGGTTCAGGGCGTAGAGCTTCGCGGCAGCGTAGGGGTTGATCGGAGCCACGAGCGTCTTCTCGTTCTGCGGGCTCTCGGCCGGCTCGCCGAAGATCTCGCTCGTCGCCGCGAGGAAGAACCGCGCCTCGGGCACGTTCTGCCGCACCGCCTCGAGGAGCCTTAGCGTCCCGAGCCCCGTCGTGTCCGCCGTGTACTCGGGCAGGTCGAAGGAGACCTTCACGTGGCTCTGCCCGGCGAGGTGGTAGATCGCCGTGGGCTTCACCTGCCTCACGAGCCACTGCAGGCTCGACGAGTCGGTCAGGTCGGCGTAGTGGAGCTTCAGCCGGCCGTCGATCCGAGCCGCCGCGCACGCCGGGATCGCGTCGAGCCGGCCCCGCTGCAGGATGCTCGCCTGCCTCACCAGCCCGTGCACCTCGTGCCCGTCGGCGAGGAGCGCCTCCGCGAGATACGAACCATCCTGTCCGCTGATGCCGGTGATGAGCGTGCGTGTCATGGGACTCGAATCGGGCCTGGCGGGGAGTTTAGTCCGCGCCCCTGCTCGCCCGCCGCAGTCTCGACCGGACGGGCGCGAAAACCGTCGGGATTCGTTGCGGGAACGGCCTGGCGACAGGCCGTTCCCCTCGTCTCGTCAGAACCTCGTGGCCCGGGCCGTCAATAGAGCTTCAGCCCGAACGTCGAGGTCAGGAACACCGCCATCTCGGCCCGGCTCACCGGACTGTCCGGGCAGTACATGCCCGCGCCGCAGCCTCCGGTAATGCCTTCGGACGCCAGCGCTTCGATAAAGGCCCCGGCCCAGTGGCCGGCAGGGACGTCGCTGAAGACCGTTCCGGTCGGAGCGGGCGGCACCCACCCCGGGCCGTGCTCGGCGACGAGCAGGAAGACGGCCATCTCCGCCCGGGTGATCGGGGCGTCCGGGCAGTAGTTGCCCCCGCCGCATCCCGCAGTGATCCCTTCCGCGGCGAGCTCCTCGATGTAGTCACCCGCCCAGAAATCGATCGGGACGTCGGTGAAGACCGTTCCCGTGGAAAGCGGAGGGGCCCAGGTCGGGCCTTGCTTGGACCGCAGGAGAAGAACCGCCATCTCGGCGCGCGTCAGCGAGGTGTCCGGGCAGTAGGTCGTGGCGCCGCACCCGGCGGTGACGCCGTTGTGGAGAATCGTCTCCACGAAACGGTAGGCCCAGTGGCTCCTGGGAACGTCGGTGAACGAATCGCCGAGGTGAAGCGTCCAGGTCCGGACGGCGCCGGAGGACAGCGTCTCGGTGAACTGGGCGTCCCAGTGCAGGGCCGGGCGCGTATCGGGAACGGGAACCGCCAGCTCGTAGCTGTCGCCCGTCGCCCCCCGGCTGTCTCCGGTCGCCCCGGCCCCGATGCTGCCGTACGCGGCCGCCGCGTCCGCGATGGTGTACGTGCCGCCCGCAACGGAGACGGGCACGAAGGAGGACGCGGCCCCGGTGAAGTCCGCCGCGCCCGCGCTCGGGTTCTGCCAGGAGGGGTTCACCACGACCTGCTCGCCCGGCTCGAAGACTCCGTTGGCGTCGGAGCCGACACCTCCTCCGGCGAGGGCGTCCACCTCGAGGCTCACGGGCAGCGCGACCACGACGGCCGTCGTCACGCTGGCGGTGTTGTTCGCCGGGTTCGGGTCGACGGAGTCGCCCGCCACGACGGCGCCGTTCGTCATGGACGTGCCGGACGGGATCACCGTGATGCTCACGACCGAGGAAGTACCGCTGTTCAGGGTTCCGAGATCGCAGGTGACCGTACCCGACACGTGGGTGCAGCCGGCAGAGGCCGACGAGAAGGCCGCACCCGCGGGCAGGGTGTCGGTGATGCTGACGAGCCCCGCGGCGGCGGGCCCGAGGTTCTGGGCCGTCAGGGAGTACGTGAACGGCACGCCGGCGAGCGCCGGGTTCCACGCGCCGGCCATCGTGAGCTTCAGGTCGGCACCGCTGCCCGTGAGGGTCGTGACGAACACCTGGTTGTTCCCGGAGTTGAGGTCGTAGAGGGTGCCCGTGATGCTGCCCGAGCTCTGGATCGTCCCCCCGCTGTTGACGGTCACGACGATGCTCTTCGTGGGCAGGACCCCCTTGATGATCGAGCCGAAGCTGCACGTGACGACACCGCTCGCGTGGGCGCAGCCCGTCGAGGCCGACACGAACGAGACGCTCGGGGAGAGCGTCACGGTGGCGACGACGCCGGTGGCCGTGACGACTCCCGTGTTGCTGGCGCGGACCAGGTAGGTCAGCTCGCCGCCGACGGCCACGGGATCCGGGGAGTCGGTGATCTCGATACCGACGTCGACCATGCTCACGGAGGCGAGGGCGTCGATACGCCCCCAGCCGAACGTGTTGTTCGGAACCTGGCTGCCCGGTACGCCTCCGCAGCTCTCCCCTGTAGTGCGCGGGACCGCCGAATGGGCGATACGATCCTCGACGAGCCCGACCTGGCCCTTCCAGGAGGGCATCGCGGAGAGCAGCAGTGCGACGTGCCCCGCGACGTGGGGACCGGCCATCGAGGTCCCGCTCATCGAGCCGTACCCTCCACCGGGAAGGCTCGAGCGGATGCCGACGCCCGGCGCCGAGACGTCGGGCTTGGCGCGGTTGGAGCCGTCGACCGTCACGGGACCCCGGCTCGAGAACGAGGCGATGCCGTCGGAGGAGTCGGTGGCTCCCACGCTGA
>CALBDV010000689.1 GCA_937927565.1 uncultured Holophagales bacterium | reverse complement strand
GGAAACACGAGCCTCACCGCGGCCGTGACCCTCGCGAGGCAGATGGACCGCGACCAGATCGTCGTCGTCCAGGAGACCGAGTACACGGGTGCCGGCAAGCACCACAACCGCCAGCTCTCCTTCGCGCGGGAGAACGGCATCGAGGTGCGCGTCGGCGACCCGGCGGAGAACGTGCCGGGGAAGACGATCGTCCTTCCCGAGAGGCTGGAGCAGGTACGGGGCCGGGTCCAGGACATGGACAAGCTCCGGACCTCTTACCTGAAGAACGCCGCGAAACTGCATCCGGCGGAGAAGTGGACCGACGGCGACGTCGCCTTCCTCGCCGCCGACCTCAAGAAAGACCCGGCCTGGGTTCGCCAGGCGGTCACGGCCCTCGCCTGAACGGAGAAGACGACGATGACCGACGACAGGATTTCCCGCTTCGAAACGCGCCGCGAGGCGCTCGCGAAGCTGAGCGACGAAGAGCTGAAGGCCCGCTTCTGGGAGCTGACGAACAGGGTCGTCGAGCCGATCGTCGACCTCGCGAAGGGGCACACGAGCCCCTCCATCGAGCGATCGGTCCTCCTCCGGATGGGGATCGACTCGGTCTCGAGCCAGGGGGTCGTGAAGCGGATCCTCGACGCCGGTCTCCTGGGCAAGGGCGCGGGGCACGTCGTTCTTAAGGTCTCGCGGAAGACCGGGACGGACGTCCGCGGCGCGGCGCAGGCGATCCTCGACGACAGCACCGTTCTGGAGGGGCTCTTCTGAGCCCGCGCGGAAGAGACGCGGAGACGAGATGACGAAGCCGACTCCCCCGAACCAGAAGCTCGACATCGAGAAGATCCTCGAGGGGCTCGAGAGCTACCACCCACCCCGGAAGGGCTGGACCTGGCGCGACGTGCCGAAGGGCGGCGTCGACATGGGTCCCTTCCATTTCCGCGACATGTCCAGACCGCTCGAGAGGTCGATCGGCCTCCCGGCGAGCAAGTACTTCGACCACATCGACCCGCAGCCCTCCTGTGTCGTCACGACCGAGATCGCGAGCGGCCGCTTCGAGGACGATATCCGGAGGATGCGGATGGCCGCCTGGCACGGCGCGGACCACATCATGGTGATCCGGACGACCGGGCAGAGCCACATCGACGGCCTGCTCGAGGGGACGCCCGAGGGGATCGGCGGCGTTCCGATCACCCGCAAGCAGATCCGGGCGAGCCGCAAGGCGTGCGACGAGATCGAGAAGGAGGTCGGCCGCCCGATCAACTTCCACTCGTACGTCTCGGGCGTCGCCGGCCCGGAGGTCGCCGTCCTCTTCGCCGAAGAGGGGATCAACGGCGCCCACCAGGACCCGCAGTACAACGTCCTCTACCGGAACGTGAACATGTACCGCTCCTTCGTCGACGCGGCGGAGGCGAAGAAGGTCATGGCGGGGGCGCGGATCTTCCAGATCGACGGCGCCCACAACGCGAACGCCACGGCGAAAGCCGGCTGGCTCGTGATGCCCGAGCTGATGGTCCAGCACGGCCTCAACTGCGCGTTCTCGGTCGCGGTCGGGATGGACAAGGACCTCATCGGCCTCTCCACCGTCCCGCCGAACTCCCCTCCGGCGCCGAAGCTCTGGTACGACCTCCCGTACGCCGTCGCCCTGCGCGACTTCTTCAGCGACTTCAAGATGCGGGCGCAGCAGAACACGCGCTACATCGAGGCCGACATCGAGGAAGCGGTGAGGACCCACACGGTCGACACCCTCATCTCGATGCTCACCCGCGCCGACATCCAGAGCACGATCACCCCCGACGAGGGGCGGAACGTGCCGTGGCACTACAACAACATCCGCGGCGTCCAGACGGTGAAGCAGACGTGGGCCGCCCTCGACGGCATCAAGGAGCTCGTCAGCCTCAACCACGACGGGCCGCTCGGCGAGATGGCGCGCGACCTGAAGGAGCGCGCCGTCGCCTTCCTCGAGGAGGTCCTCGAGGTGGGGGGCTACTTCGCCGCCGTGGAGAAGGGCTTCTTCGTCGACTCGGCCAAGTACCCCGAGCGCAGCGGCGACGGCATCGCCCGCGACGGCAAGGGCGGCGTCGGCGCCGGCTCGCTCGTCGTCCGCGACGAGGATTACCTCGCGCCCGTCTGCGACCACTTCGGGACGAACCACGTCCCGGTGGACGCGGAGAAGCCGTGCGACCCGATCGACGGCTGCACGCTCTGCGACCCCGGCAAGATCGTCTTCATCGACGAGCTCGACCCCGAGGACAACTGCAACCAGCGCCTCGCGAAGACGCTGCCCTACCGGAAGGGAAATGCAATCAAGCCCGAGGCCGAGTGGGCGGGCGACGGGACGGTCCTCGTCCAGCTCTTCGTCCCCGAGAACGAGGAGATCGCCCCCGTCTACGCCGTCGAGATGGCGAAGAAGATGGGCCTCGTCGACCCCGAGGTCATCAACACGATGGTCCTCCACCCGGCGGAGGGGTGCTTCGTCGAGGTGAAGGGGAAGGTCGCGTTCGACATCGACCGGACGACGCTGAAGATCCCCGAGAAGGAAGTGATCCTCCCCGAGCAGGAGCTGCGCGACGTCGTGAAGGCCGTCGGCCTGAAGGTCGTCGCGGGCACCGTCGGCGAGGACGAGCACAGCGTCGGTCTCCGCGAGATCCTCGACATCAAGCACGGCGGCATCGAGAAGTACGGCGTGAAGTACCACTACCTCGGGACGTCGGTGCCGGTCGGCAAGCTCGTCGACGCCGCCGTCGAGACCGGGGCGCACGCCATCCTGATCTCCACGATCATCAGCCACAACGACGTCCACCGCGCCCAGATGCGGAAGCTCGCCGAGCTCTGCCGCGAGAAGGGGATCCGCGACCGCGTCGTCCTCGTCGCCGGCGGCACCCAGGTGAACCGCGACATGGCGAAGGAGACCGGCCTCGACGCCACCTTCGGCCGCGGGACGAAGGGGATCCACGTCGTGAACGCCATGGTCAAGGCCCTCCGGGCGCGGGGCGCCGCCTGAGGAGCGAACCGGGAAGCGAGGCGCGAGGCCGCTCGGACCGATGAGACGGATCGAGGTCCTGACACTGGAGGTCGGCTCGACGATCACGAAGGCGAACGGCTTCGTGCGCCTTCCCGGCGGCGGCTTCGACCACGTGGCCCAGGGCTTCGCCCCGACGAGCGTCGCCGCGGGGGACGTCGGGATCGGCGTCGACGCAGCGCTCGCCGACCTCGCCGCGACCTCCGGCCTCGACCCGGCCGCGGACGAGACCTTCGTCAACAGCTCGGCGGCCGGGGGCCTCCGGATGACCGTCCACGGCCTGACGCTCTCGATGACGGCCCGCGCGGCGCGCGAAGCGGCCCTCGGCGCGGGCGGCATCGTGAAGATGGTGACGGCAGGGGAGCTCGACGACTTCGAGCTGGACGAGATCCGCGAGATCCGCCCGAACCTCATCCTCCTCGCCGGAGGCGTCGACTT
>CALBDV010000688.1 GCA_937927565.1 uncultured Holophagales bacterium | reverse complement strand
GAGTGGCGCTGAAGTCGCTCGGATGACGGGATACACGCCGGTCCAGGTCAGTCGAATCCGACATCGGTTCATCGATGAGCGGACCAGCGGCCTGTCGGATAAACCCCGTTCGGGCCGGCCGCACGTCTACGGCAAGGAGAAGACCGCCGAGATCGTCGCCATGACCCTGCAGCCTCCCCCCGAGGGTCTGAGCCACTGGAGCACACGGGAGCTGGCTGAGAAATCCGGGGTCTCCCACACCACGGTCCATCGGATCTGGAAGGCCCATGATCTCCAGCCGCATCGGGTACAGACCTTCAAGTTCAGCCGGGACCGTCATCTCGAGGAAAAGATCTCTGACGTCGTCGGCCTGTACCTGAATCCCCCGACGAACGCCTTCGTCGTCAGCGTTGACGAGAAGACCCAGATCCAGGCCCTGAACCGGACGCAGCCGCTTCTTCCTCTGCGTCCCGGCATTCCCGCCCGCCAGACTCATGACTACAAGCGCAACGGCCTGACGAGCCTCTACGCGGCTCTCGAGGTCGCCACGGGCCGGGTCATCGGCGAGTGCTCGCCGACCCATCGAGGCCAGGACTTTCTTCGTTTCCTCCAGAAGGTGGCCCGGACCTTCCCGCGGCGGCAGCTCCACGTGATCGTCGACAACTCCTCCACGCATTCCACTCCAGACGTGAAGACGTGGCTCGCCGCGCATCCTCGCGTCCACCTTCACTTCACACCCATGAGCGCCTCGTGGATGAACCTGATCGAATCCTGGTTCGGTCTGCTCACGCGGAAGTCGGTCCGGAGAGGGTCCTTCGATTCCGTCGTTCAACTCGTCCGGCACATCGAGGCCTTCACCCCGGCCGAGGCTATGGCCAAGCCGCATCGCCGCCTCGCCGGCAAAGTGGAGGAAGTGACCATAGAGCGCGTCCGGTGGCTCGTCGAGGCTCCACAAAGCTCTCCAGACGGCCCCCTCGGACGCACGCTGGGGCAGCCCGAAAGAGCTCCGACACTCGATGCGGCGATTCCAGAACGACACCATCGGTGGACGCCGCGGGCGGTCTGCGCTCGCGTCCGCCGGCATTCGCGCCGCGCGCTCTGCGCGGCGCTCCCGCGCCCACTCGTGGATCGGCCCGGGTAGATCGTCGTGCTTCAAACGCTCTCCTCGCACGCTGTGTCGACGATCTGCTCGTAGAACGCACCTCCACCGGCCTGGCGCTCCGACGGGAAGCCGCTTGAGCAGCGACAGGGAGGAGTAGCCCGTGCCGAAATCGTCGAGGGACAACTCGATCCCCTGGCACCGCAGGGCGTCGAGCGTTTGTGACGCGAGGCCGAGGTCGCGCAGCGCCGCCGTCTCGGTGACCTCGATGGCGAGCT
>CALBDV010000687.1 GCA_937927565.1 uncultured Holophagales bacterium | reverse complement strand
GTCGAACTCCGGGCGGACGCAGCAGCCCCCGACAGCGCCGACGGCCGGCGCCTGCGCGAGCTCGTCCGCCTCGCTCTCCCGGCGGTCCAGGCGGCCCTCTCGGCGGACGAACGCCCCGTCCTTCTCACGAACCCCGGCCTCCTCGTTCGCTACGGCCAGATGGAGTTCCTCGACGGCCTGCGCGACCGCGCCACCCGCGCGGACGGCGGCCTCCGCGGCGTCTGGCTTCTCGTCCCCGCCGACGAGCAGACCGACCGACCTGTTCTCGACGGAGCGGCCATCCCGGTCGTCACCCCGAACCAGTGGACCCGCATCCCCGATGCCTGGCTCCAGCGCCGGGCCGCGGCATAGGAAGACCCTTGATCGACCGCAAGCGCCTCCTCGAAGACCTCCAGGCCCTCACGCGCCGCCTCGTCGACGACCTCCGAGACCGCGCCGAGAACGACCCGGCCACGGCGCAGCACCTCTCGGCCGAATACGCCCGGGCGAAGACGGCCGGGCGGACGGCCGCCGCGTACGAGGCCTGGCGCGAGGACCCGCTCACGCAGGGGGCCGTCGCGTGGGTCCTCTCGTGCGTCTTCGTCAGGTTCCTGGAAGACAACGGCTTCCTCGACGTGCGCGCGGGGGTGCCGCACCGGGTCCTCTTCGGCGCAACCACCGAACTGCGCGCCCTCGCCGAGGGCCATCGCGAGGAGCACCTCCGGAAGAACCCGGCCCACGCCGACCGGGAGTACCTCCTCTCCGTCTTCGAGGACGTGGGGCGCCTCCCCGGGGCCCGTCACCTCTTCGACCGGCGGCACAACATCGCCCTGACCCTGGCCCCGACGGCCGACGGGGCGAAGGAGCTTCTCCGCTTCTTCCGCTCGATCGAACCCGAGACCGGGGAAACGGTCCACGACTTCACCGACCCGGCTGCCGAGACCCGTTTCCTCGGCGACCTCTACCAGGACCTCTCCGAGAACGCACGCAAGACCTACGCGCTCCTCCAGACACCCGACTTCGTCGAGAGCTTCCTCCTCGACCGGACCCTCACGCCGGCGATCGAGGAGTTCGGCTACGAGAAGGCGACCCTCATCGACCCGGCCTGTGGAAGCGGACACTTCCTCCTCGGGGCGTTCCACCGCCTCGCCCGTCTCTGGCAGGAGAACCAGCCCGGCCTTCCCGGTCCCGCGATCGCGCAGAAAGCGCTCGCTGCGGTCTTCGGCGTGGACTTGAACCCGTTTGCGGCCGCTATCGCGCGGTTCCGGCTGCTCATCGCGGCTCTGAGGCAGGCGGGCATCGCCCGGCTCGCTGACGCGCCGGATTTCAAGGTGAACGTGGCGGTTGGCGACAGTCTCCTGCACGGACCGGTTCCGGGGAAGCGGAGCGAGGACCGGCAGCTCTTCCTCATGGGCGAAGACCCGATGGGACACCTCTACGAAACGGAGGATGCGGAAGAGCTAAGGAGAATCTTGGGGCGGAGGTATCAAGCCGTCGTCGCGAACCCGCCCTACATCACAGTGAAGGACGCAGGGCTGAACCACCTGTATCGGGAAAGGTTCCTGACGTGCCACGGCCTCTACCACCTTGTCTGCCCGTTCTTGGAACGCATTTTCGATCTAGCAGAAGCTGAGACTAATAGGTCGTCTTCTGGGTTCGTCGGCGCAATCGTATCGAACGGGTTTACGAAGTCGGCTTTCGGCACCAAGACGGTCGAGTACCTCGGAACCCGTAACCTTACCCACATTCTGGACACGTCGGGAGTCGTCATTCCAGGTCACGGTACCGACACAGTCATCCTGCTTGGGCGAGCGGGCTCCCAGAGGGCCGACACCATTCGCCTGGTGATGAGAGAAAAGCGCGAGCCAAGACTGCTCGATGACCCAGCCCACGGGTTAGCTTGGACCGAGCTCTGTAGACTCATTGATACGCCTGGTAAGGATGGTATTTACGTCTCGGTACGCGACGCCGAGCGTGCTCGACTCGCCGTCCACCCATGGAGCCTCGCCGGTGGCGGCGCAGCTGAGCTGAAGGACTACCTCGACGAGGCGGGCGGGGGCACGCTCTCTTCTCTCCTGAAGTTCATCGGTTACACCGGCCAAACGAATGCAGACGAGATCATGCTTGCGCCCGAAGCCGCGTTCTCGCGAGCCTCTATAGAGGCCAGCACATTCCGTCAGCTTGTAGTTGGCGATTCTGTCCGCGACTGGATGATTGGCCAAGTTGATAGTGTGACCTTCCCTTATGGAGACGATGGCCTCCTGCCCTTGACAGCTGCGCCGAGACTCGAACGATGGCTTTGGCGGGCCCGTACCAGTCTTGGAAACAGAGTGACCT
>CALBDV010000686.1 GCA_937927565.1 uncultured Holophagales bacterium | reverse complement strand
ACCACGTCGCGATCCCGGCGCTGAAGATCGGGTTCCTCCCCTTCAAGGTCGAGCCGGCCGGCACCTATTTCCGGATCGACAAGGGCCACGATCACGTCGACCCTCACACGCTCAAACGCGCTGCCAAGGGAAACCTCTACGACGCTGGCGGCCAGCTCGCCGGGATCTACACCGTGATCACCGTCGGGAAGTCGGAGAGCCTCGGGTACGTCACCCAGTTCGAGCAGGGCTCTTTCGCCAAGGACGTGAAGACGGGCGACATCACGGGGTTCCTCGACCAGGTCGTCCAGGGGAGCGGTATCGCGAACCTGACGGTCGGCAACGTCGTCATGGTCCTCGTCGGGCTCCTCTTCATCTGGCTCGCGATCGCCAAGGACTACGAGCCGCTCCTTCTCGTGCCGATCGGCTTCGGGATCCTCGTCGGGAACATCCCGATGCCGCTCTCGATCTTCAACAGCGTCTCGCTGTACATGATCGACCCCGTCTCCCACGAGTACGTCTTCAACACGGGGGGCAACAGCGTCCTCGGGATCATCTATTACGGGGTCCGCGCGGGCGTCTTCCCTCCCCTGATCTTCCTCGGCATCGGGGCAATGACCGACTTCTCGGCGCTCCTCTCGAACCCGAAGAGCCTCCTCCTCGGAGCTGCGGCGCAGGTCGGCATCTTCCTGACGTTCATCGGCGCCCTCTGGCTCGACTTCTCGCCCCAGAGCGCCGCGGCCATCGGGATCATCGGAGGGGCCGACGGCCCCACGGCCATCTTCACCGCGAGCCGGCTCGCGCCTGCCCTCATCGGTCCCATCGCCATCTCGGCCTACAGCTACATGGCGATGGTGCCGATCATCCAACCGCCGATCATGAAGCTCCTGACGTCCCGCGAGGAACGCCTCATCCGGATGAAGCCGGGCCGGAAGGTCTCGAAGCTCGAGAAGATCGCCTTCCCGATCATGGGGCTTCTCGTGACGACGCTTCTCGCCCCGGGCGGCCTCCCCCTCCTCGGCATGCTCTTCTTCGGGAACCTCCTGAAGGAGTCGGGCGTTACGACCCGCCTCGCGAAGACGGCCGCCAGCGCCCTCCTCGACATCTGCACGATCCTCCTCGGCATCGCCGTCGGCGCTTCGACCTCGGCCGGCGTCTTCATCACGAAGCAGTCGGTCATGATCTTCGTCCTCGGCTGCGTCGCGTTCGGGACGGCGACGGCGGGCGGGGTCCTCTTCGCCAAGCTGATGAACCTCTTCGTGAAGGACAAGGTGAATCCCCTCATCGGCGCCGCCGGCGTCTCGGCGGTTCCCGACTCGGCCCGCGTCGCGCACATGGTGGGCCAGGCCGAGGACCCGGGGAACTTCCTTCTCCAGCACGCGATGGGGCCCAACGTCGCCGGCGTCATCGGCTCGGCGATCGCGGCCGGCGTCTTCCTCGGACTCTTCTGACATGACCACGAGCTTCGCGAACCACGAGCCTCGAGCGCCGCGATCCGCGGCGCTCTCCTGAGGAGGAGACGATGTCCCAGATCATTTCCGTCGTTCCGAACATCTGCGAGGGCCGGGACGAAGCCTTCATCGAGAAGGTCCAGGAGAAGCTCGAGGCGGTCCCCGGCCTCGTCCTCCTGGACGTCTCGAT
Source organism: uncultured Holophagales bacterium (assembly GCA_937927565.1). Taxonomy (GTDB): domain Bacteria; phylum Acidobacteriota; class Thermoanaerobaculia; order UBA5066; family UBA5066; genus UBA5066. The sequence continues at coordinate 9,608 of CALBDV010000686.1, read as the reverse complement.
GGACCAGGTCCGCAACCGGACGATCTTCTCCTTCACGGGACGAAAGGAGGCGATCTTCGAGGGAGGATTCCTCCTCTACGACGCCGCTCTCGGCCACATCGACATGCGCAACCACCAGGGCGAGTACCCGCGCATCGGAGCCGTCGACGTCTTCCCCTTCGTCGCCCTGCGCGATGCCCCGATCGCGACCGCCGTCTCGTGGTCGATGCAGTTCGCGGAAGAGGTCGCGAGGCGTTTCGACCTCCCGGTCTACCTCTTCGCCGAATCGGCACGCACGAAGGTGCGCCGCGACATCGAGCACATCCGCGAGGGGGAGTACGAGGGTTTCGCCGCGAAGATGGACGACCCGGCCTGGAAGCCCGACTTCGGCCCCGACCGCTTCCCTCCGGACAAGGGAGCGACGATCATCGGCGCGCGCCTGCCGATCGTGAACTTCAAGGCCTACCTGACGACCCCGAACGAGGAAGCGGCCGAGTGGGTGGCGAAGGTCCTCTCGGACCCGGCGACGGGCTTCAGCGGCGTCCACTTCTACCCCGCGCTCGACCGGACGCGGAACGAAGCCCTCCTGAACATCACCGTCGGCAACTTCCAGTCGACGCCGCTCTACCGGATCCTCGAGGCCGTGAAGACCGAGCTGCGCCGCTTCGGTACCGGCGTGAGCCGGGTCGAGATGGTCGGGCTCGTGCCACAGCAGGCGATGCTCGACTCCGCGCAGCACTACCTGCAGGTCTTCGGCTTCTCCGTCGACGACGTCGTGGAGAACCGCCTCGACGCCATCCTCGGAGGACGTGCCTGACCTCGGCCCGAAGAACCCGTCGCTCCGACGCGGCTCTCAGGCCTCCTTCGCGCCGCCCGGGAACGGGGCTGAGGCATCGCGCAGGAGCACCTCGTTGAGGCGCCGCGCGAAGGAGGCCGGATCGACCAGGCGCCCGCCCTCCGAGAGAAGTGCTTCTTCGTAGAGGAGGCCTCCGTACAGTTCGACCCTCGGGTCGTCCGGGCCGGCCTCGTGGAGCTCACGAAGCGCCGCAACGAGCGGGTGCCTGGCGTTGAGCTCGAGGACGCGCTTTCTCCCCTCGAGTCCATCGGCGTGCCCCGAGTGGGCCAGGAGCCTTTCGAGGTGCGCCCCCATCTCCCCCTCCGCCGCGACGAGGCAGGAGGCGCTCTCGGTGAGTCGGCGCGACAGGCGGACTTCCTTGACGGACGGCAGGTGCTCTCCCAGCCGCGCCAGGAGCGGCTTGAAAGAAGACTCCTCCTCGTCGGTCGGCTTCGACCCCTCCGGCGCCGCGTCGACGTCGGCACGGTCGACGGCACGGAGCGCCTTTCCCTTGTACTCGGGGAAGGACGGGAGGACCAGCTCGTCGATCGGGTCGGTCAGGAGGAGCACCTCGAAGCCGCTCGCCCGGAAACCCTCCAGCACCGGTGCGTTCTCCACCTGGGCACGGCTCTCGCCGGTCAGGTAGTAGATCTCCTTCTGCCCCTCCGGCATCCCATCGACGTAGGCGGAGAGGGTCGTCGTCTTCCCCTTCTCCGTCTTCGTCGACTCGAAGAGGAGGAGATCGGCGATGGCGGCGGCGTTCGCGTGGTCGCGGGCAAGCCCTTCTTTCAGGATGCTTCCCACCTCGACGAAGAACTTCGCGTAGGCCTCCGGCTCGTCCTTCTTCAGCTCGGCGAGCGCCTTCAGGACGCTCTTCACGAGGTTCTTCTGGATGACCGCCAGGAGCGGGTTCTGCTGCAGGAGCTCGCGCGAGACGTTGAGCGGGAGGTCGGCGCAGTCGACGACCCCTTTCACGAAGCGCAGATAGGGCGGCAGGAGCGCCTCGCAGTGGTCCATGACGAGGACGCGCCTCACGTAGAGCCTCGGCCCGACCTTCGCCTCGCCCCAGCGGAGGTCGAACGGCCTGGTCGCGGGGATGAAGAGGAGGACCTTGAACTCCGTCGTCCCTTCGCCCGTGTAGTGGAGGACCTTTGCCGGCTCTCCCACGTCGTGCGACACCTGGCGGTAGAACGCGGCGTACTCGTCCTTCGTCACCTCGGCCTTCGGCCGGAGCCAGACGGCCTTCTGCGAGTTCAGCGTCTCGTCCTTGCCGTCGACCGGCGTCACGATCGGATGCTCGACGAAATCCGAGAACTGCTTCACGAGCTGCCGGAGCTTCCACGTTTCGAGGAAGTCGGACTTGTCTTCCTTCAGGTGAAGCACGACGTCGGTCCCGCGCGCCGACCGGTCGGCCGGTTCGACCGTGAAGCTCCCTTTCCCGTCCGAGGTCCAACGGATCGCCTCGTGGCCGGGCCCGGCTGCCTTCGAGACGACGGTGACCGTGTCGGCCACCATGAAGGCCGAGTAGAAGCCGACGCCGAACTGGCCGATCAGCTCGGGACGGCTCTTCGCGTCGACTTCGGCGAGACTTTCGAGAAACGCCTTCGTCCCCGATCGGGCGATCGTCCCGAGGTTCTCCACCGCCTCGTCCCTCGTCATGCCGACCCCGTTGTCGCTCACGGTCAGGGTCCGGGCGTCCTTGTCGGCCACGAGCCGGATCGCGTACTCGCGATCGTCTCCGAGGAGTTCGCCGTCGGTGAGGGACCGGAAACGGAGGCGGTCGATGGCGTCCGCCGCGTTGCTGATCAGCTCCCGGAGGAAGACCTCCTCGTGGGAGTAGAGCGAGTGGGTGATGAGGTCGAGCATCTGCCTCAGCTCGCTCCGGAACTCGAGGGTCTCTTTCGTCGCCACGGACATGCGGTGCCTCCCGTCGATGAGAGTCGGATCTTAGCCAACGAGACCGGACGCCCGGAATCCGGGCCGCGCAGGCCCCGCAGCCCGCTCGCTCCGGTCGTTGCGATACCGCGGAGTAACTCCTATCCTCACGGCTTCCGATGAGAAACAGCGCTTCCCCGCGCGTTCCAGCCCACCTCACCGTCCTCGCCGCCCTCGCAGGTATCTCGTCCCTTCTCGCCTCCCCGGCGGTGGGCTCCCCTCCCCCGGAAACCTCCGTCACCGGGCTCAGCCTCGTGGGGCGTACCGTCCTCCCGCGAGGCCTCGAGTTCGAGGGGACGCGCGTCGGCGGCCTCTCTGGCCTTTCCTGGGACGACACGTCGAGGTGCTTCTGGGCGATCTCGGACGACCGAGGACAGTACGGTCCCGTCCGCGCCTACCGCCTCCGAATCGACCTCGGCTCGGCCGGCCCGGCGGCGAAGGTCCCGGCTCCCGCAGTGGCCGTGGACGGCATGCTCTCGCTGAAGGACGCAAAAGGCAGCCCCTTCGCCCCGGCGTTGATCGACACCGAAGGGATCGCTGCCGTCCCCGGCGGGTTCCTCGTTTCGACGGAAGCGATCGACCGGCATGGCGTCCAGGCGGTGATCGGCGAGCATGGCCCGGATGGGCGCCTCCGCCGCGAGATACCGCTTCCGCTCCGGTATCGCTCGGCTCCCGACCGCGGACTCCGCGACAACCTCGGCTTCGAGGGGCTCGCCCTGACCCGCGACGGCCGATATCTCTTCGCCGGCATCGAGAACGCTCTCGTCCAGGATGGTCCGGTCGCCGGCGTCGGGGTTGCGAGCCCCTCGCGGATCCTCCGATTCGATCTCGAGAGGAAGGGCTCTCCCTCCGAGTTCGTCTACGTCGTGGACGCCGTTTCGCCAGCCCCGGCGGCCAGAGAAGCGTTCAGCGTCAACGGTCTCTCGGACCTTCTTCCGCTCGACGAGAACCGTCTCCTCGTCCTCGAGCGGCAGTTCGTCGAGGGAGTCGGGAACGCCGCCCGGATCTTCGAGGTGTCGCTCGAAGGGGCGGCGGACGTCTCCGCCGTCGACTCGCTCGAGGGCGCGTCCTTAACCCCGGCGAGAAAGACGCTTCTCCTCGATCTGGCTGAGACGGGAATCCCGCTCGAGAACTTCGAGGGAATGGCTTTCGGCCCGCCGCTGCCGGACGGGCGCGGCACGCTCGTCCTCGTCAGCGACGACAACTTCAACCCCGCGCAGGAAGCGACGACCTTCCTCGTATTCGCCGTCGAGAAAGGTCCCGTGACCGTCGCCCGCATCCAGGGCCCGGGGCACCGTTCCCCGCTCGAAGGAAGCTGGGTCTTCGACGTTCCGGGCATCGTGACGGCGATCGACCGCGACACCCGGTATCCGGGTTTCTGGCTCGAGTCGGCACGGCCCGACGGCGACCCCGCGACGTCCGAAGGACTCTTCGTGCTCTTTACCAATGCAGCCTCGCTCTCACCGGGCCAGGCGGTCTCCGTCTCCGGACGCGTCGAGGAGTTCGCCCTGCCGAAGGGTCTCCCGGTGACGCGCATGAAGGCGTCCGCTGTGGCGCCCCTGGAGGGAGAGCCGCCCCTCCCTCCCCCGGTGAAGCTCTTCACGGACCTCCGCGTGCCGTCCGGGATCGACGACGACGGCCTCACCCTGTTCGAACCCGCCTCCGACGCGATCGACTTCTGGGAGAGCCTCGAAGGGATGCGCGCGGAAGTACCCGCCGGTACGGTCGTCGGCCCGGCGTCGGGACGCGGCGACCTCGTCCTGCGGCCCGACGGCGTCCCGGCCGTACCGCGGACCGCCGTGGGCGGCGTCCTCCTTTCGGAAGCGGGCCCGTCGCTCGACCGCGTCCTCCTGGGACGGAGGATTGCGGGCGAGATGCCGGGTGCCGACGTCGGCGCCCGCGCGCGCACCCCGATCGCGGGGATCGTCGACTACGCCTACTCGAACTACAGGTTCTGGCCGCTCGCCCCCCTCGCCCTGGAGGCGGAGGGCCGCACCTGCGAAGCCGCAGCGACGCTTCACGGCGACCGCCGAAACCTGACGATCGCGTCCTTCAACGTCGAGAACCTCTCCGTTGCAGGTCCCGCCGAGCGTTTCACCCGGATCGGTGAGGTCCTCGCCCGCCGGGTCGGCAGCCCCGACGTCGTGGCGCTGGAAGAGGTGCAGGACGACAGCGGCCCGGCCGGCAAGGGCGACGGCGTCGTCACGTCGCGAAAGACGCTCGATGCGCTGGTGGCCGGCATCGTGGCCGCGGGTGGCCCGCGCTACGAGGCGGTCTGGATCGACCCGGTCGAGGGACGTGAAGGGGGCCAGCCCGGCGGGAACATCCGCGTCGCCCTTCTCCTGAACCCCGCGCGGGTGACCCTCGTGAAGAGGGGCGAGGCCGGCCCGCTCGACGCGACGGAGCCGGAGGGACTCGGGAAGGAGCTTCACCTCACGCTCAGCCCGGGGCGCGTCGCGCCCCGCTCGACCGCCTTCACGCCGACCGAGGGGGAGGGCGTGCGGCGCTCCCTCGCCGTCGAGCTCCGCTTCCGCGGGAAGCCCCTCTTCGTCGTCGCGAACCACTGGTCCTCGAAGTCGGACGACGACCGCGCCTTCGGCGCGATGCAGCCTCCGCGGACACCCACCGCCTCGCGACGTCTCGCCCAGGCGCGAGAAATCCGCGCCTTCGCCGAGCGCCTCCTCCAGGCCGACCCGAAGGCCCGGGTCGTCGTCCTCGGCGACCTGAACGACTTCGAGCACTCGGAGTCCGTCCGTCTCCTCGGCGCCACGCCGCTCGAGAACCTCGTCCTGCGCGTCCCGCACGAAAGCCGGTACACGTTCAATTTCGAGGGGGCCTCGCAGGTCCTCGACCACGTCGTCGTCTCCCCCGCCCTCGCGCCCGGGGCGGCCATCGAGGTCCTCCACGTCAACTCCGACTGTGCCGACGACAAGCGCGTGAGCGACCACGACCCCGTCGTCGTCCGGCTGCAGATGAAGTAACGCGCGGAGACGGCGTGCACGACGCGTGCGACGAGGCGAGCCGCCACGATCACGTCTTCGGCCAGGATCGGACCCGGCCGGGTGAGCGGAGGACCCGAATCGTCATCGCCCTGACGGCCGTGACGATGGTCGTGGAGATCGGTGCAGGACTCGCCTTCGGCTCGATGGCGCTCCTGGCCGACGGCCTCCACATGGCCTCGCACACCGCTGCTCTCGGTGTTTCCGCGCTCGCCTACGCCTGGGTCCGGCGCCACGCTTCAGATCCGCTCTACAGCTTCGGCGCCGGAAAGATGAACGCCCTGGCGGGCTTCTCGGGTGCGATTCTCCTGGCCGGTTTCGCCGCGCTGATGGCCTGGGAGAGCGTGGAGCGCCTCTTCCAGCCCGTTCCGGTCGCCTTCGCACAGGCGATCGCGGTCGCCGTCCTCGGCCTCGGCGTGAACGCCGCAAGCGCCTGGGTTCTCGTCCGCGGCGAGGATGGGGGTCACGCCCACGGCCCCGACGTTCACGACCACCACCACGACCACAACCTCCGTTCGGCCTACCTCCACGTCCTCGCCGACGCCCTCACGTCGCTGCTCGCCATCGTGGCCCTTGCCGGGGGCGCGTTCTTCGGCTGGGCGTTTCTCGATCCGGCGATGGGCGTCGTGGGCGCCGTCATCGTCACGCGCTGGTCCGCGGGGCTCCTCGTGGAGAGCGGCCGCGTTCTCCTCGACCGGCAAGCCCCTTCAGCGGTGTGCGACCGGATCCGGCAGACCGTCGAGTCCCGGCCAGGCGACAGGGTGACGGACCTCCACGTCTGGCAGGTCGCTCCCGGCGGCTGGGCAGCCATCGTCACCGTCGTCAGCGACGAGCCCCTGACGCCGGACGGGTATCGGGCCCTGCTGCCGGACGACCTCGGCCTCACACACGTCACGGTCGAGATCGTTCCCTGCCGTCACCCCGCCTGAACGGGAACCGTCCACACTTCGAGGAACCGGCGCCGGATCAACCGCCTTCGGTCGCGTGCGCCGGAGCCACGGCCACGAGTCGTATCGCGGCCCGGAACCCGGCGTGGCGCGCCGCCTCCGAGCCCTCGTGGGTCGCCAGGAGCACCGTCGCCGGGGACGACGCGAGAAGTGCGAGGACCCGCTCCCGGGACGGCGCGTCGAGGGCCGAGAGCGGCTCGTCGAGGAGGAGAAGCCCCGGCTCGCGCGCCAGCAGGCCGGCCAGTGCGACGAGCTGGCGTTCTCCGCGCGAGAGTGTCGTGACCTCGCGTGACGCGAGGTGCGCGACTCCAACGCCCTCGAGGTGGAGACGTGCGCGCCCCAGCGCTTCGTCCGGGGAGACGCCGTCGTTCAGCGGACCCAGCGCGACGTCGTCGAGAACTCCCGGCAGGAAGAGCCCGTCGTCCGGGTTCTGCCAGAGGAACCCGACGGCGCGCCGGATCTCCGCGGCAGAGCGGCGGGTGACCTCCCGCTCGCCCGCGAGAACGCGTCCCGGCCCTTCCCTCAGGCCGGCGATCCTGAGAAGGAGAGTCGTCTTGCCCGTGCCGACGGGCCCTTCGAGCAGCACCTTCTCCCCGGCGTGAAGGACGGCGGAGACGGGCGCGGGCGAGTCCGACCGTGCGCCGGGGTAGCGGTGGCTCACGCCCTCCAGGACGACCTTCACCGGCTCCATGACAAACGGCTCCCGACGGCGACGGCGACGGCCAGCAGAGACGCCGCGCCTGCGGCGATATCCGCTGGACCCGCGCGGAACGCCGGAGGCGGCGGGACCCGGCCCGCGAAGCCGCGCAGCTCGAGCGCGTCGGCCGTCCGATCGGCCCTCTCGAACGCGCGCCGCAGCGTCCGCGCCAGGTGAAGGGACGTCGAACGGCCGAGCCCGCGCGCCCCGCGGAATCCGCCGCGAAGGAGGAGCGCGTCGAAGGCCACCCGGGCGTCGCGGCCCGCGGCGTCGAGGTGTGAAAGGGTGATCGCGAAGAAGGCCACCGCGACGCGCCCCGCTCCCAGTGCCTGGAAGACCGCGACGAGACGGTCCCACCGCGCAGCGGAGACCGAGACGACGACGGCCAGCGAGACACCGAGCCCCTGGAGGACGGCCCTCGCGACCGGCCCCGGGGCGAAGGGGACGAGGACGAGGAAGAACGCGAAGGAACCCGCGAGGGGGAGGAGACGCTTCCAGGAGACGCCCGTCAACGCAGCGAGGCCCGCGCTGAGGAGGATCACGCCTGCCGCCGGGACCGGCCCCGTGAGAGCGGACGCCGCGGCGGTGACACCGAAGAGCAGCGCGGTCCGGGCGTCGGGTCGCGTCACGCCCCCCTCAGCCCACGCGCCGCGCGAGGAAGGTGTACGAGACCTCGTCCTCTTCGGCGATCGCGACCTCGAGCCCGGCCGCGGCGGCCAGCGCGACGAGGTCGGCCACCGGGGGCAGGAGGTCGTTCTCGACGGCAGGCCCGGCCCGGCGGTGGACCAGGGCGAGCTGCTCCCGGCCGACGTCGTGCCAGAGCAGGAACGCGCCCCCCGGGCGAAGCCAGCGGGCGGCCTCGCGGAGGACGGCGGCGCCGTCGGGAAAGTGAGGGAACGCGTCGAAGCAGAGGACGACGTCGGCCGACCCGGAGGAGAGGCCCGTCTCCAGCACGTCGCGGCAGAGCCACGTGACGCGCGGGTCGCCGCAGCGCCGGGAGGCCTGCTCGATCATCCCTGGCGAGAAGTCGACGGCGACGACCGTTCCTTCACCCAGCTGCGGAAGGAGGACCTCCTCGAGACGTCCCGTCCCACAGCCGAGGTCGACGACGTCGCGGCCGGGAAGCTCGCCCAGGAGCGAGAGACCTCTCCTGGCCCCGGCGGCGACCGCCTCGTCCGGCTTGAGCGAGTCCCACCGGGGAGCGAGGGCGTCGAAGGCCTGCCGCTTCGGACAGGTGGAGAGCGCGAAATCCGGCATCAGGTACGTTCCCTTCGCAGGAGAGTCACCGCCGCCGGAACGGCGACGAGGGCGAGGATCATCCCGGGCCACGAGGAGACGAACGTCGCGATCGTGAGGACGCGCGGCGGCAGCTCCATGAGAGTGGCGCTTCCGAAGACGAGGAGCGCCTGGACGAGACGCGCGGCGACGAGTCCCGCGGCGACGGCAACGACCGGGCGCCGACGGCCGGACCCGCCGACGACCGCGACGACCGCCCCGGCGGCCGCCAGCTCCCCCGTCATCCAGAGCGCCACGGGCGGATAGAACGGCGGCATCCCGGTGAGGGCGGCCGAGATCAGAGGTGCCGCCGCGCCGGCGATCGCCGCCCAGCGCGGCGGGAGGAAGAACGCCCCCGCCAGGATAGGCAGGTACATCGGGAGGAAGACCGAGCCGAGCTTCACAGCGTGAAAGACCGGCGGCAGCGCGATCGCGAGCGCCGTGACGAGCGCCGCGCGGCTGATCGCCTTCAGGTCGAGGGCCGGGGCGGCCGCGGCCTCGTCCGCCACCTCAGAACCTCACGCTCGCGCCGAAGCTCGCGGAGGCTCCTGGCATCGGGTAGCCGGGACGGTAGGCGTAGTCGGAGTCCGTCAGGTTCTCGCCCGCGACGAAGACTTCGAGCCCCGGGACGACATTCTCGAGCTTCGCGGTGACCTTTCCGTTCAGGAGGAAGTAGGCGTCGACGGTCGTCAGCGGTCCGGGAAAGCGGACGTTGCCGGCGACCCGGTCGTCCACCCACTGCGCGTCGAGGGAGATCCGGAGGAGCGAAACGGTCGCCACGGCGCCGCCCGAGAACGTCCACCTCGGCGTGAACGGAATCGCGTCGGGCGTCGTCTCGGTGTACGCCGCCCCCGCGTAGAGGCCGAGGGCCGGGACCGGCTCGACGGAGACCGAGAGCTCGGCACCGCGCGCCTCGTAGGCGCCGGTGTTGCGCCAGCTCG
>CALBDV010000685.1 GCA_937927565.1 uncultured Holophagales bacterium | reverse complement strand
TCAGCGGCGAGCGAAGCGAAGTCCGCTGCAAGCCGGGTTAGGCTCCGGCTGCCTTCCCTGCTCGCTTGGCCAGCACCCACTGATGAACCTCGCCCACGGCGGCTTCGGTCCCCTCGTTATCTGCGAAGAGAGTGCTCGCTGGGGTTTCCGGATCGGACGTCAGAACGCCGCTCGGGATGTCCTGAAGACCGAACCCAAGCGCGCGGAGTCTCTCTCTGAGAGGCGGATGCGAATCGGTCGGATGTGCTGTGTGCTGCTCATCGAGACCATCGAGGAACGAGGGCTTCTCGCGGAGACCTCTCATGGTGTCGGCGAAGAACGCGCAGGGGTTCGTGAACATCTTCCCCTCGCCTATCGCGTCCACAGTTGACTTCTCGAAGGCCTCCCAGTACGGGACATACGCGTGGACCTTCACTAGAGCGGTCGCCGCGATCAGCGCAGTCGTCGCCTGCGCCCCTTCGCGATCTGCGGCTATCTCCCGGTCGCGGCTAATCTTGCTCTCGGCTGATGAGAACGACGCCAGAAAGTGGTACAGAATGGCTAAGCCCGGCAGTCGGGCAAGTGCCGCGACGCCGTCGTCCGCGCCCCCGCCGAGCACAGCGCAGGCGTTGGTGGCACCCTTATAGACGGGGTAGAAGCGTTCGCTGAACCGAGTGTCTTCGCCTTTGAAGTGAGCGAGTTCGTGCCCGATGATCGCCTCAAGTTCGCTTACAGACATCAGCCGACATAAGGGGAGCGACACAAAGAGGGTTCGACCGTCGATCTCGCCGTCGAGGCACACGACTTTAGTCTCTGTGACAAAGAAGTTCGGATCCATGCCGGCGACGAGGTCCTCTGGCGGGAGTGTTCCGATCTTCGCGGCGGTCGCACGAACAAGATTCCAGAGACCGGGCGCATCGGTCTCTTCCAGGATCTTTCCGACGACAGTTGTGCTCGCCCTTCGAACCACACTGAAGGCCGATTGAATCATCGCGAAGACGGCAGCGACTGCACCGAGGCCGATCATCCCGAGCATGACGACGTGGAACTTCCCTAGGAAGGCGGTCTCCACGTAGTAAATCGCGGCGATAAGGAGCGCCGCGTCCACGAGCATCAGGCCGCTAACCGTAACCACCGTGGCATGAAGCCCGGGCGCGAACAAAACCCACAACAGAGTTCGGTTTACCTGCGCGACACGACCCGCGATGGCGATCCCGAAGAAGAGCGCGAGGCCGATCGCGCCCGCCCATATGGAGCTGTTCCGCATGAGCGTCAGGTTGTTGTAGGTGCCGCACAACTCGGCCAGGGCGGGGTCACCAGACGCGCAGACCCTCTCGAGAGTCAGTGCTTCCGCTTGTGCTGTGTCGAGCTTTAGCGCCTCCACGGCGGCCGCACGGAAATCCCTGTTGTATTTCCATTCGACTGCAAACGAGGTCAAGATAGCCACGACGGGCGCGGCGATGACGATCAGAAGGAGTGGCCAGCGTCCTCGCATGCTACGGTCTCCGCCTCCCGTCGATCCTGAGTATCGCCTCGTCAAATAGTTGTAAGGCATCCTTCAGCAGGGAGCGCAGCTTCTCGGCGTTCGTGCGCACCAGCGCCAGCGGGGTCTTCAACTCGTGGGAGGCATCGGCGGTGAAGCGCCGGACCTGGTCGAACGAGGCCTCGAGCCGGTCGAACATCTGGTT
>CALBDV010000684.1 GCA_937927565.1 uncultured Holophagales bacterium | reverse complement strand
AAGATCTGGTCGATCGCGAACCAGATGATCTCGGCGAAGCCGACGCCGCGCCTGAGGATCGGGCTCGTCGGCTACCGGGACAGAACGGACGAGTACGTCACGAGGCGCTATGACCTGACCGACGACATCGACACGATCTACGGCCACCTCCAGAGATTCCAGGCGGGAGGCGGCGGCGACACTCCCGAGTCGGTGAACCAGGCCCTTCACGAGGCCGTGCACCAGATGAGCTGGAGCCCGGGCCGCGACGCGCTGAAGATCGTCTTCCTCGTCGGCGACGCGCCCCCGCACATGGACTACCAGGACGACGTGAAGTACCAGGCGACCTGCCAGGCTGCGGTGAAGAAGGACCTGATCGTCAACACCGTCCAGTGCGGCGGCATGCCGTCGACGACGCCCGTCTGGAAGGAGATCGCGAGCCTCGCCGAGGGGAGTTTCGTGGCGATCGGGCAGACCGGCGACATGCAGGTCGTCTCGACGCCGATGGACGAGGAGCTCTCGCGCCTGAACCGCGAGATCGGGACGACGATCGTCGCCTACGGGAGCGAGCGGGAACGCGGCGCGGTGATGGCCAAGCAGGCCGTCGCCGAGGCGGCCCCGGCCGCGGCCTCGGCCGACCGGCTCGCCTACAACGCCGCGACGGCGAAGGTCGTGCAGGGAGGCGGGGACCTCGTCGACGACCTGAACGAGGGGCGCGCGAAGCTCTCGGACCTTTCGAAGGACGAGCTCCCGGCCGAGCTGAAGGGCAAGACGCCGGAGCAGCAGAAGGCGTACCTCGGGCAGCAGGAGGCGAAGAGGAAGCAGCTCCAGGCGCAGGTCGCCGAGCTGGTGAAGAAGCGGCAGGCCTACGTGGACGCCGAGATGAAGAAGGCGGCGGCCGAGGGGAAGGGAAGCGCCTTCGACGTCGAGGTGGCGCGGACGCTGAAGGAGCAGGCGAAGCGGAAGAAGATCGCGTTCGGAACGACGCCCTGACCCGCGCTACTGCTTGACGAGCTCCACGCGACGGTTCTTCGCCTTCCCTTCCTCGGTGTCGTTCGAGGCGACGGGCGCGGCCGGCCCGACCCCGAGGCCCTTCAGGCGGGCAGCGGCGATGCCGTGCTCGGCGACGAGCGACCGCACCACGCTCTCCCCGCGCGCCTGGCTCAGCTTCAGGTTCGCGTCGAGGAGGCCGGTGGAGTCGGTGTGCCCGACGACGTACAGCTTCAGCCCGGGGTCCTTCTTCAGGAGCTTGGCGATCTCGGTGAGGGCCGGCTTCGACTCGGGCTTCACGTCGGACTTGTTCGTGTCGAAGTAGATCCCGTAGACCGCCACGTGGCCGGTCGCCCGGAGCCCGCTCGCGAACACCTCGGCGTTCGCGACGACCTCCTGCTTCATGGCCGCCTTCTCGACGACGACGAGGGCAGGGAACTCGGGGCTGTAGGCGTTCACCTCGACCCAGTACTCCTTCCCGTCGCGGGCTGCCTTGAGGGTGACGACGGCGTCGTCCACGGAGGCGAGGACCGCTCCTCCGATCGCCTTGACCGCGTTCTCGTAGTTGCGCAGCACCTGGGGGCGGCCCGGCTTCGTGGCCCCCTCCTGAATCGTGTAGGCGATCTGGGTCTTGCGTCCCTCGACCTTGACGGGCTTGCCCGGGCCCGCCTGGAATTCGTAGGAGTCGAACTCCTTCGTCTCGCAGTTCGCGATCCGGTACCCGGCCATCCGCGTGAAGAGCGGGTGGTCCTTGCAGCCCTCGGCGTCGGGTTCGGCGCCGAAAAGCGGGAGGGCGCCCAGCACGAGAAGCGGGAAAAAGTTCCGTGCGCGCATGTCGATCTCCTTCCGGGGCTGGTCGTTCGGTGCGACCGGGCATTGTCGCACCGCGGCGGGGAGGGCCCGCCGAAAGGACAGCCGATCTGCAGTCGCCGGCCTACTTCAGCGCGTGGACCCAACGGCTCCGGATGTTCTGCCAGAACGGTTCCCCGAACTCGTCGGCCGACTCCTTCTGGATCGTCGCGACCTTGACGTTCAAGGCTCCCTTCGGCCCCTGGAAGAAGCCGGTCCACACCGCCCGGTTCTGCTCGCCCACCTTCTGCTGGGTCCGCCGCTCCTTTCCGGGCAGCCCGCCGAACGTCGCGTCTCTCGCGTAGTCCACGACCTGCCCCGGCATCGCGGTGGCCGGGTCCGTCTCGTTCCCCGGGTCCCCGGGCAGAGCGGCCGTGACGCTGAGGAGCGTCATGCCGCCGTTTCCGGTCCAGTCGTAGGCGCAGCCCGTGCCGTGCGTCGGCTGGCCGAAGTGACTCGGCAATTCCAGCGCAATCCCGCAATCCGGCATCTCGTGCCGGGTGTTGCCGGAGCTTGCGGACCCACCGGAACCGCCGGAACAGGACAGGTGAAGGACCAACGCGAGACCCGGAAGAAGCAGCCGGAAAGAACGAGTCATGAGACCTCCTCCATCACCGACGAGACGGAGAATTGTACTTCCGTGCCCGGGAAGACGACGCGACGGCAGGTGTCTTCGGTCTGAGGACGAGCGCCCCGACGACGGCGGGAAGAGCCATGAGCCACTGGACCGCGGGGATCCCCGCGAACGCGAGAAGGAGGAAGACGTTCTTTCGCACGACCGCGTCGACGTAGATGAGCGCCCCGAACAACGTCGCGACGATTGCGAACGCGAGGACGACGGCAGCGCCCACCCTCGTTTTCGCGAGCCGCGCCGCGAGGAGGAATGCGGCAAACGGGCTCGCGAGGATGAGCATCGCCGGGACGACGGCCCAGACGTCCTTCACGGTGGTACCCGTCCACCCTCCCAGGCCCGGGAAGGCGAACAGGCAGAAGGGTCCAAGGAGGGCCCCGAAAGCCGAGACGACGTAGGCCGCCACCTTCACAGGATCCCGGCCGCCTGCTCCGCCTCCGGCGACCGGGGGGACCCCTTCCGGCGCGGTCCGGCTCACGTTCGGGCTCCCGGGAGCGATCCCTTTTCGCCGTGCGCTCTGCTCACGTCTGCACCCTCTCGCTCTACGGGATTCTGCCTCCTGCTGCGATGCTCGCCAATTGGAATCGAAGCCCGAAGACCGGAGGCGCTCGTGAGGTCCTTCTGAGCCGACTTCCCCCTGGCGGTTGCGCTCACCGTACCGCATTCGGTCGATGCCCGTCATGAGCGCGAGCCGCGCCATACATTATGATTGGTCACGCGGGCCGGCCCGTTTCGACGATTCGAAGGGCGACGGACAGACCGGGGCGTGCCGGCCGCAGTCATGAGAAGGAGGTTTCCGTGATGTTGCACCGCCCCTCGCTCTCCGCCCTCCCGACGATCGTGCTCCTCGGCCTTGCTTCGGTTGCCTGCGGGAAGAAGGAGGTCCCGGCTCCAGCGCCCGTGCCGGCCGCCGTCGCGCCCGCACCGGTGCAGGCCGACCCCGTCTGCAAGGAGGGCTCGAGGATGCAGCACCCCGACGGCAAGCTGAAGGAGTGCCTCCTCGCCCAGGATTGGGTCACCGGGCCCTACACCTGCCGGGTCAACTGGAGCCTCGTCCTTCACCCGAACGGCGCGCTGAAGGAGTGCAAGATCAGCGGGACGGCAACGTTCGACGGGCTCGCGATCAAGGACTCCCTGGCCCTCTACGAGAACGGGAAGCTCAAGCGCGGCGTGGTCGCGGCCGCAAAGGCCTTCGGCGACGTGGAGGCCCGGGAGGGGGACTGGATCACCCTCTATGAGAGCGGCGCGCTGAACCGTCTCGAGCTGAGCGCCGGCCCTCGTTCCCTGAAGGGCTATCCCTGCAAGGGGAGCGAGAACTACTTCCACGAGAACGGCCAGCTGAAGAAGTGCACTCTCGGAGAACCGTACAAGCAGGGAGAGAAGGAGCTTCCGCCGGGAACGCTCCTCTGCTTCGACGAGAGCGGTCAGCCCAAGGAACCCTGCGGCCTGATGACGCCCTGAAGAGCGGGCCCGTCGGATCCAGGACGTCTGCGAGGCGGCATACGGTTCTTCGATGGACGCCGCAACCCCCTTCTGCGAGATCTGCCGGGGGCTGAAGCCGGTTCAGACGTCGCTCTACAAGCACGGGCGGGACGAGTACGACACGCCGCTGCCGGCGTCTGCGCGCCGGCTCCAGGAGGTCGTCGTCGAAGGCCGGGAGAATGAGAGCCGCTCCCCGAGGTTCTGCCGGTTCTGCGGCACCTTCTATTCCTACGAGACCCGCTACGAGTACCTGGCGAACGGGAGCGAGGACGAGGAGGAGCTGCGGCGCCTGACCGACGAGGAGGCGCGGGCGTGGCTCGGCGATGCGGTCGTGGAGGCGTTTCCGCGGCCGCTCCTCTCGCCCCTTCGCGAGACGCAGGTGAACGAACGTGTCGTCGTCTTCTCGACGGGGGGCGAGGACCTCCCGTCGGGCTGGGGGGCGAACGCGGTCGCCGTCCTCGGCGAGGGCGGGACGCTCCTCGTCGACCCTCTCGTCGCGCCGGTCTACGCGCGCGAGCTCGAGCGTCTCCTTGCGGAGCGGGGCGCCGGCCCGGTGCGATGGGTCGTCACGACGCACCACCACACGGACCACTCCGTGGGAGCCTCGGTTTTCGCGGAGGAGGGGGCCGAGGTGATCTCGCACGCCGTCGCCGCGGAGCGGATGGCGGCGGAGCAGCCGGCGATCCTCGCGGAGCGACGCGGGCGGGCCGACGTGGGGGCACTCTTCGTCGACGCGGTGCCGATCGTGCCGACCCGCCTGCTGACGGGACCGCTCCAGCTCTTCGTCGGAGGGGTCCGCACCGTCGTCCGCCCCTGCGGGCCCGCGCACACGCCGGGAGACGTGCGCATCGATCTGCCCGATCTGAACGTCGTCGTCACTGGGGACCTCGTCTTCCACGGCTATCACCCGAACCTCGAGCATGCCGATATCGGCGGCTGGAAGCGCGGCCTCGCGGAGCTCCTGCGCGAGCCTCGCGAAACGACGTTCGTCCCGGGGCACGGAGCGCCGGGCGGCCGGGAGATCGTCGAGGAGCAGCTCGCCTGGTTCGCGGCGGCCGAGCAGGAGGTGCGTCGAGCAGCATCGGAGGGGCTTGCCCCGGAACGGGTGGTCGAGCGGCTCCTGGAGAGGTTCCCGGGATATCGCCTCGTGTCCGTACTCGAGATGGCCGTGCGCGTCCTCGGGGCCTCCGGTTGATCCGTCAGGGAGGCGGGGCGGCGGAGTTCCTCGCCCTCCGATGCCTCAAGCGCCGCTGGCCGATCCCGTCCGCTGAAACTCCCCGAGGGCGTTGTCTGCCGTGGCGATGTGTGCGACGAGACGCCGCGCGAGAGCATCCGCCTCGTCCTTGACGGCTCCGTCCTGACCGGCGGTGAGCTGCGCACGGAGGGTCTTGAGGGCTTCGATGAACCGGGCGTGCTCGGCGCTGTGGGCTCCGAAATAGGGGTAGGCCTGGAGCCTCATCAGGGACTCCTCGGCGAGGAAGTGGGCACTCGTGAACTGCTCGAGCCGATCGAAGACCTCGAGGGCAGCCGGTCCGTCGCCGGACTCGACGTTCTGCACGAGCTCGTGCAGGAGCTGCAGCTGGAGGGCGTGCTCCTCGTCCATCTCCCGGTTCCCCGTGATGAGGCTGTTGCCTCCGTCGGATGGTGTCATGTGCTCACGCTCCTCCGTCCGTTCCGAAGATATCCCGCGGAGGTCTCGCGGGGAATCCTCAGCCCGGGACCCAGATTCCGCCCTTCACGACGATCGGGCGACCGTCGATCGAGACGCGGAGGCCGCAGCCCCCTTCCCGAAAGTCGCAGACGATGTCGACGTGCTGCGCGGAGCGGTTCAGGACTCCCCGCGCGGCCAGCTCCTCGAGACGTGCCCGCGCATCGGGGGCCTTCGGGTCGCGCTCGAAGCAGGTCTCGTAGCTCGCGCCGATCGCGACGTGGAGCGTGCCGCCGACCTTTTCGACGAAGAGAGGGTGCTTGAGGGCGCGCGTGAGGCCGGGATTCATGCCGAGCGCGACCTCGCCGAGGCGGCGGGCGCCGTCGTCGGTCCCGACGATGGCCGCGAGCTGCGACTCTCCCTCGCGCGCCGAGAATCTCACGATCCTGCCAGCCTCGAAGACGAGGTGCATTCCCGAGATGTCGACGCCCCCGTTGAGGACGGGGAGGTCGAGGTAGATCTCTCCTTCGACGGAGCTCGCGTCGGGGCTCGTGAAGATCTCGCCGTCGGGCACGTTCCTGAGGCCGTGCGACAGGACCGGGATCGAATGCGCGAGGCTCATCGTCAGGACGAGCTCGCGACCCTCGCCCGGGTGCCACGTGACGACCTCCATCCGCTTCCCCTCGGCGAAGAGCGGCTCGAGCCGCTCC
Organism: uncultured Holophagales bacterium; assembly: GCA_937927565.1. Taxonomy (GTDB): domain Bacteria; phylum Acidobacteriota; class Thermoanaerobaculia; order UBA5066; family UBA5066; genus UBA5066. The sequence goes on along the minus strand of CALBDV010000684.1, from coordinate 1,918 downwards.
TCGGCCGCAAGAAGCGGCCGCGGGTCGATGGTCGAGGCGTCGACGACGAAGCGGACGTAGTCCTCGAGCGGGATCCCCTCCATCTCCGCGTAGGCCGGCGTCGGGTAGAGCGTGATGACCCAGCGCTTCGACAGTCGCAGGTCGGCAAATGGCCGGTCGGCGCGCGCGAGCGCCGCGGACGCTTCGCGGGCGAGGCCTGCGTAGCTCGAGGGCGACTCGGCACCCAGGACCTCGATGTACTTCGACATCGAGGCATACCGGTCCCGGTGCCAGTCGGGGACGCGGGCGAGCTGCTCCTCGCTTCCCGCCCGGCCCATCGCCGCCGACCAGACCTTTCCCCGCTCGTTGTTCGGGGGAACGAGGCAGACGTCCGGAATTCCCCCGGCGGCGATCACCTCGCGCTCGATCCGCTCCATGAGCGGCCAGGCGATCCGCTCGCCCTTGATCATCACCCGGTCCTCGGGCGTCACCCCGCCAATCGAGTGGGAGACGAGGAGGCGGGCCCAGAGGTCCAGCTCTTCGGGGTCGATTCGCGGCTCTTTCACGTGGACCTCCTGTCGCACCGGAAACGGCGGTCCCCCTTGCGTTATTCCTCGGGGCCGGGAAGGGGAGGATACCGAAGGGACTGCCCCCGGTCCCGGTATTCAGAGCGGAGTGACCGTCCAGCGCGTCGTCGAGCCGCCGCTCTGCCCGAGCCCGGAGCCCTGGCTCTCCTCGGTGCTGCTCGTCGTGACGAGCCGTCCCGCTACCCGGGCGAACCTGCGGCTCTCCCGGTGCGAGACGGTGAAGGAGATGAGCATCTTCGAGATCTTGACGTCGAGCGTCCGGGCGAGGGTGAGTGGGACGCCGTCCGCGTCGAGACGGAGGGTGACGGTGTCTTCGTAGCGCTTCACCGACTTCCGGTCCTCCTCGTCGAGGTCCGGGACGGGATGGAGGACGACGGTCCGCACCGAGCGCCCCTCGAACGGCTCGGGCCGATCGGAGACGAGCGTGGCGCCGTCGAGAAGCTGACGGATCTCCGCTCCCGGATCGACGAGCTTCAGAGCCTGTCCCGGGTCGAGGCGGACGGTCGCCTCCTCCTGCTTCTTCTGTTCGGCCTTCGTTCCGGCCTTCGGGAGCCATTCCGGCTCGAGGTGGACGGAGAGTCCGGACGGGCCGTGTTCGACCACGGCCTCCCCCTTCTTCACGGGTCCTTTGGGCTTCTCCTTTTCGGTCTCGGTTCGGGAGATTTCCACGCGCACCCGGACGGATGCGGAGGGGGAGACGCGGTCGAGGCCGGTCCGCACGTCGGCGAGGGCGTCGGCACGGAGGGGAAGGGGGGCGAGGAGGAGGAGTCCGGTCAGGAGGACGGCACGGCGCATGCGACGGTGAGTACGCACACGCCGTGCCTCGGGTTCTCCTATCGCACCGGGAACGGCGGCCGCTTCGGGGTCTGCGGGGGGTTCTTCTTCAGCTGCTCGAGGACGATCTCGATCGCTTTCTCGAGCTGCGGGTCCTTGCCGGCGATCACCTCGGCCGGGGTCTGGTCGACCTCGACGTCGGGCGGGACACCGACGTTCTCGACGCCGAAGCCCTCCTCGGGAGCCCAGAACGCGAGGTTCGGCGCCGTCACGTTGGCGCCGTCCATCAGGACCGGGAAGCCGAGGATGCCGACGAGGCCGCCCCACGTTCTCTGGCCGACGAGCGTCCCCACCTTGAACTTGCGGAACATCCACGGGAGGAGGTCGCCGCCCGAGCCGGCGGTCTCGTCGATGAGCATGACCTTCGGGCCCTGGATGGAGGCGCTCGGCGTCTTCATGTCCTCGCCGTAGCGGAACGTCCACCAGGCGATCGGCTCGCGCCGGAGCGCCTCGATGTAGTAGTCGGCCACGCTCCCGCCGCCGTTGAACCGCTCGTCGACGATGATCGCGTCCTTCCA
>CALBDV010000683.1 GCA_937927565.1 uncultured Holophagales bacterium | reverse complement strand
ATCGCCCGCGCGGCGCGCACGACGGCCGCTGCGGTGGAACGGGTTCTGCGCTAGCGGGCGAGGAGGAGGGCGAATCCGAGCGACCCGGCGAAGTGCAGGGGCTCCGTTTCACCCCACCTCTCCGCCCGGCAGAGGAGCTCGCGCGCCGTTCCCCCCGACGTGAACCCTTCCGGGAAAGGAGGCCACAGGGTCGAGAGCCCGGCCCATGCGCTCGTCGCGCCCTTCGCGAGCGCGGGGGTCCCGAGGAGAAGAGCGTCGCCCGGCGAGAGGGAGACAGGGACGACGGACTCCGTCCGGCGGACGTCCTCGGCGCCTCGCGCGCCGGGGCCGAGCAGGGGCTCGGTTCCACCCTTGTGGCCTCCGAGAAGGGGCGCGACGCGCCCGGAAACCCGGGCCTCGACCACACCCGGCCCGAGGCGGACGACCGAGACCCGGAACTCGCTTCCGGAGAGAACCGCGACCGCGCCGACGAGGCTGGTCGCCAGGGCCGGGGACACCCTGCGCAGCGCCTCCTCGGGAACTTTCGTGTGCCTCAGTATCCGGCGCGCATTCGCCGGCGGGATGCCCCCCCGGACCATCGTGAACGCCTCGGTGGCGTCTCCCGCGGACAGGAGCGCGGAGAGGAGCATGTCGAGATGGTGCTGCGCCGTCCTGACGGCCGCCTCGGGCGTCGACGGATTCAGAGCGGCGGCGCGGCAGAAGGCCCGGACGGCCACCACGGACGCCAGGCGCGCCCCGAGGGAGGACTCGGCCCCCTCGGCCACGGCGAAGGCGATCCCGCCCGGAAAGCCCGCCGCGAACGACGCGGCACGGCCCTCGCCGACGGCGCCAGGTCCCGCGGCGGAGGCGAACCAGACGGTCGCTCTCCCGGCGTCGACCCGTTCCCCCGCTTCGTCGATCCGGATGCCGTAGGCGGAGAGATCCGGTCCGGGGCCTGCGGGCGCCGGCGGCGGGGCGGCGGTGGCAGGGGGGACCGGTACCGCCGGAGCGTCCTCCGCCGGGAGCGGTCTCGGCCGCCGGGTCGACAGGAGCGTCGGCGGCGCGGTACGCCTTATTGCCGCAATCCGCTCCGCCTGGAAGTACGCGACGAAACGAAGCAGGTCGGCGACCCGCGCGACGAGGCCGAACGCGGTGAACTGGGAGACGTCTTCGAGACGGCGTCCCGGCAACGCGTTCAGCTCGTCGGCCAGCTGCGCGGCCAGGCGCTGGGGGAGAGTTCGCTTCAGCGACGGGCCGAGGGTGCCGAACGCGACCCCCGGTTCGGGAGACGGAGGCGGCTCGCCACGCAGCGCGGAGAGCTCGCGGAGGAAACCGAGCGACCAAAGGAGGCCACCGTGCAGGTCGGAGAGGGCTTCCGCGGGAACCTCGCGAGCCTTTGCGAGGTCGAGGCCGCCGATGTAGCTCGCGACGTTCTCGAGGAGATCGAGGAACTCCGGGAGCTCGGCCTGAAGGCGCTGTTCGTCTGCCGGCACGTCGTCCCGTCGCATGGTAGGGGCTGGCGCGGCCCGCGTCCACGAAGCGGGTCGAGCTATCCTCTCCCTTTACGCGCCGCCGAGCCATGAGCCGCACGCCTCGCCTCGAAGAATCGCTCGCCCGCTGGGAATCGGCCCCTTCCGCGGAGAGATCCGTCGAGCTTCTCGCCGCGGCGGAGGCGGCCCTCGCGTCGGACGGCGCCCCCCCGGCGCTCTGGCACCGCTGGCTCGACACGACCCGCAAGCGCGACCACCTCCTCGCCCTGCCGGACCGCGGGGCGCGGGAACGGTGGGCCGACGCCGCGGTCGCGGCCGTCGCCGCCTCCCGTTACGGCCTCGCGGAGATGCTCTCCCAGCGGGTCCTGGCGCACCCCGGGAGAACGCTCTTCGCCGCCGGCCCCACCTCCGGAGCGCCCCGCTGGAGCTACGCCCACGTCGCGCGGCGCTCCGACGCGATCGCCGCCGCGCTCCTCGGTGTCGAGGCCGAGCCCCGCGTCGCCATCGTCTCCGAGAACGGCTTCGACTCCGCCTGCATCGACCTCGCCTGCCTCCTCCACGGCCTCCTCGTCTCGCCACTCTCCCCTCACCTGACTCCCGGCGAGCTGACCGCCGCCTTCGACGCGCTCGGCGTGAACCTGGCCGTCGTGTCGTCGGAGGAGAGCCTCCGGCGCCTGCGGGAATCGGCCCGACGCGTGGCGCGTCCGTTCCGCGTCGTCCTCCTCGACGAGGCGGCCGAGCTGGCCGTTGAGGGCGACGTCGTCCTCGGCGAGGCGCTCGCCGCCCAGTCCGACGCCTCCATCCCCGTCGCGCTGGCGCGGGCCCCCCGCCGAGACCTTCGCGAGACGTGCACCGTCCTCTTCACGTCGGGATCGACCGGCGGTCAGAAGGGGGTCGCCTTTTCGATGGAGAACCTCGTGACGAAGAGGTTCGCGCGGGCCGCCGCACTCCCCTTCGTCGGAGAGGAGGAGGTCCTCCTCTGCTTCCTGCCGCTCTACCACACGTTCGGGCGCTACCTCGAGATGCTCGGGATGCTGTTCTGGGGCGGGACGTACGTCTTCGCCGGGAACCCGTCACTCGACGGCCTCGCGGCGGGACTGAAGGAAGTCGAGCCGACCGGGCTGGTCTCGATCCCGATCCGCTGGACCCAGCTGGAGGCCCGCGCCCGCGCGGCGGCAGGCGAGGCCCCGTCGTCCGAAGCCGCGCAGGCGGCGCTCCGAACGGTCGTCGGGGGACGGCTGCGCTGGGGGCTCTCGGCGGCCGGCTATCTCGCGCCCCAGGTCTTTCGTTTCTTCCAGGCGCACGGCGTAGAGCTCTGCTCGGGCTTCGGAATGACCGAGGCGACGGGCGGCATCACGATGACGCCGCCGGGCGAGTACGAGGAAGGCTCCGTCGGCCTCCCCCTGCCGGGAATCCGCGTCCGCCTCGGCGAGAGCGACGAGCTGGAGATCGCAGGGCCCTACGTCGCGCGCTACCTCGACGAGCCCGAGACGGCCGGAGACGAGGAGCGCTGGGTGAAGACGGGGGACGTCTTCCGGCGGCGGGACAGCGGACACCTCGAGATCGTCGACCGTGTCAAGGACATCTACAAGAACAGCCGGGGACGCACCGTCGCCCCTCGCCGTGTGGAGCAGCAGTTCGAAGGAGTGCCGGGAATCCGCCGGGTCTTCCTCGCGGGCGACGGAAGGGACGACAACGTCCTCCTCGTCGTCCCCGACCCCGACGATCCCGTCCTCGCCGGCGACCCGCAGGGAGAGGCGTCGCGCGACTACCTCCGCCGGATCGTCGCCGCCGCCAACCGCGACCTGGCGACGTACGAACGCGTCGTCGACTTCGCCGTCCTGCCCCGGGACTTCTCGCTCGAGGCGGGAGAGCTGACGCCGAAGGGCTCGTACCGGAGGAAGGCGATCGAGAAGGCGTTCTCCGGCGTCCTCGACGGGCTCTACCGCAGCCGCGTCGTGACGCTCGCGAGCGACGGGCTGAAGGTGGACGTTCCACGCTGGCTCTTCCGCGACCTCGGCCTCCTCGAAGGGGACCTCGTCCTCGAGGAGGGGCGCCTCGTCGACCGGCGCCGCGGGCGGTCGGCCGCGCTCGTGGCGCGCCCCGGCGGAGAGGATGTGCGCATCGGGAGCCTCTCGTACCGCTGCGCGGGCCTTAGCGTCGATCTCGGGCTCTTCGCCCGGCAGCCGCTCCTCTGGCTCGGCAACGCCGAGCTCGCCGCCCTCCTCCCCGTGAAGGACGGCTGGGAGACGCCCCTCTCTCCTTCCTGCGCGGAGGTCCTCCTCCCGCCGCGCGACGAGGTCCCCGAGGGAGACCCGGGTGCGCCTCCGGAGCCGCTCCCGACCCCCCAGCTCGCCGCGCTCCACCGCCTCTCGATCACGGCGCTCTTCGGGCCGCCCGAGGAGGCGCTCGAGGCGGTCTCGCGCGCCGAGGCGCTCCTGCGGCAGGGAGACCGCCGGACGGCCGAGCTGCTCAGGCGTCGGCTCCAGGCCCTCGCGAGACACCCGGACGCCCGGGTCCGGTGCGAGGCCTACCGGGTCCTCCTCCTCGACGACCCGCTCGTCGACGCCGGGACGATCCTCCCGGCGTTTCTCCACGCGGGACTTCCATTCCTGTCGGAAGAGAGCATCTCCGCCATCGGGCGCGCCGATATCGGCGAGGAGCGGCTCACCGCCCTTCGCCGGCGTCTCCACTCCTACCGCAAGGCGATGACGGGCCCGCTGCCCGCGGTGACGCGACAAACGCTCGGCGACGTCCTCGAGCTCCTCGCGGGGTTCGCCCGGCACCACCCGGAAGACCACGCCGCCGTTCGCGCCGAGCTGGCGTCGTGGGCGATCCAGACGAACGACCCCGAGCTCGCCCGACGGGCCGACGCGCTCTTCGACGGGCTCGGCATCTGGCACGAGGAGACCGCCGCGGCCTCGGCGTTGCTCCCACCGGTCACCGAGGGCCGGCGCAAGCTCTGCTTCCGCGACGGCCTCCCGGAGGAGGACATCCGCGCGGTCGAGGGGCTCCTTCTCGGCACGTCCTTCCTGCGGGAGTCGATCGAGCTCGCTTTCGAGACCGATCCGATCGACCTCGCCGACATCCCCGACGGGGGGATCTGGGTGACGCCCGTCCTCGCCCTGCACCGCTACCGCCTCTACCGCCTCTCGGTGAGAACGGCGGTGGGGGCGCACCACGACCTCCTCCTGACGGTGCGCAGAGACCTCGACTCGGAAGCGGTCCGCTCGACGACCCTCCGGATGATCGCGCTCGCCGGCCACCCCTGGGGCCCGCCCGTCGTGCCGCGCGTCGGCTCCTGGCGGCCGGACCTCGGCGCCCTCTCGCTCGCGTGGGTCGATGAGCTGACGCTCGCCGAGCGGCTGCGCGACGCTGCGATTCCAGGACGTGCCCGGCCCGGCGAAGGGCACTCGATCAAGAGCCTGGTCGTCCGCGCCCTGGCCGCGTTCTTCACCGCCTGGGAGAGGAGCGGCCGGATCCTCGTCCCCGGAGCCGTCGCGCCGTCGAACGTCGCGGTCCCGCCCGAGGACTACCGCGAAGGGACGTGCCTTCTTTCGATCTCCGGCTCGAGGCCATACACCCGACCTCTCGATCTCGTCGATCCGATGCTCCGGAACGTCTTCCGCGAGACGGCTGCACTCGCGCCGCGCCTCGCTTCGATCCTCGAGCCCGCCTGGATCGTCGACGCCGCCTTCGAGGCGCTCGGCGAGGATGGCGCTCGCGGTTTTCTCCGCGACCTGCGGGATGCGGCCCCTGCGCGGGCCACGGGAGCGCTGGCGGCGCTCCTCGCCGCGGCCGACGCGGCCCTGGCGACGGCCCCGGGCGACAGGATCCCCCTCGTCCTCGAGACCGCCGTGACCCGCTTCGAGGCGTGGGAACAGGAGCGCCCCGAAGCCCCTCTCCCCGAACGGGAGAAGATGGCCGAGGCTCTCCTCAGGCTCTACCGCGTCGACACGCTCGGAGAGGAGGCGCGCTACAGGCTCTTCCGCAGGACGGTCTTCGCGCATTCGGCGCCCGAGGTCCTCCAGGCCTTCGACGCCCTCCTCGCCGCCCTTCGAGCCCGCTCCGGCGCCCGCCCCTCGCACCTCGTCGAGCTGGAAGGGCTCCACTCCGCGCTGAAGAGCGACGAGGAGCGGCACGCCTTCGCGCGGCTCGTCTTCCCCGCCGCGCGGACCAGCCGGCCCGTCGAGGTGACGGTCGTCGGCGACACGGTCAAGCACGTCGTCCTCGCGACGGAGCTCATCGACCGGCAGGACGCGGCCTGGACCGTCCGCGACCCCGTCGACGCCGCCGAGGTGGGGAATCTCTACCGCCTCTTCGTCCGGGCCGGCCTCCCGCGCGCCTTTTCGGCCGACCGGCGCTACCTCGTCATCCTCGACTCCGGAGAGCGGATCGTCGGCGGAGCCTCGTACTCCCTCCTCGGCGGGGACACGGCCCAGCTCGACGGCCTCGTCGTCGCCCCGAGCCTCCGCGGCCGGGGTCTCTCCGCCGCCCTCCTGGACGACCTCTGCACGCGCCTCGCCGCGCTCGGCGTCAAGGCGCTTCTCGCCCACTTCGCCTTCCGCAACATCCCGCTTCCGGGTTTCCGCCTCGACCGGCGCCACGGCGGACTCGTCCGCGACCTGACCGCCGACACGGAGGTCACGGCGGAGCTGGCGTAGAGTCGCAACCGTGATGCAGAGGCAGGAGCGGCTCGAGTTGAGGATGCCGGGACGAGGCCTCCACGAGGTCACCTCTTCCGTCTCGGCCGTCGTCACGCGAAGCGGTGTGACGACCGGCCTCTGTGTCGTCTTCTGTCCTCACACGTCGGCGAGCCTCCTCCTGCAGGAGAACGCCGACCCGTCGGCGCGGGCCGACCTCCTCGCCTTCCTCGCCCGCCTCGCGCCCGACGGCGACCCGCGCTATTCCCACGACGCCGAAGGAGACGACGACATGGCGGCCCACCTGCGGGGCGCCGTGACCCGCTCGAGCGAGACGATCCCCGTCGCCGGCGGCCGGCTCGCCCTCGGCACGTGGCAGGGGATCTACCTCGCCGAGCACAGGACCTCGCCGCACCGGCGCTCGCTCGTCGTCCACGTCTTCGGGGAATGAGCGCCGTGAGACGGCTCCTTCCAGCCGTCGCGCTCGTGATCACGCTCCTTCTCGCCGCGGCGCCGGCCGCCACGGCGCCCCTCCCGTCCGGCTGGCTCCTCACCCTCTCCTACCGTTCGCCGGCCGACGGCGTCGAGCGGGTCTACGACCTCCGCATTCCGACGACGTGGGACGGTACGAGCCTCCTTCCGGCGATCCTCTTCCTGCACGGACGCGGAGGGACGAGGCTGCAGTTCGAACGCTCCGAGCACTTCGCCGAGGCCGAAGCGAGAGGCGCCGTCCTCATCTTCTGGGAGGGACGCCGCGTGCCGGCCACCGGCGGCCTCCCGTCGACGTTCTACGTCGACGGCGCCAACGGCGTCCCGGACGAGACGGACATCCTGGCCTGCCTCGACGACGCCCTGGCGCGGGCGCCGGTCGACCCTGACCGGGTCGCCCTCGCGGGCTTCTCGCAGGGAGGGCGCGGGGCGCTGACCGTCGGCCTCCTGAACCCGACGCGCTTCGCCGCCCTCGTCGACGGGGCCGGCCCGACGGACGCCTTCCAGGGGCAGCTCTGGGTCCCCTCGTTCACGGATTTCGTCTCTGCCGCCGGAGGTGAGCCCTCGGACGGCGGCGAAGTCCTCGCACGCTGGTTCGAGCTCTCGCCGCGCTTCCTCCTCCCGAACGCGAGGAACCTGTCCGTGGCCGTCCTCCACGGCCAGGCGGACGACAGCGTTCCCGACTCGACCGCGCTCTTCCCGTACCGCAACGGGCACCACGTCAGCGTGACGCCGGGCTTCACCGATGCGCGCGGGACTTGCCCGACGCTTTCCGAGCTCCACGCGGACGATCCCGCGGGTTACGCGTTCACGACGTGGTTTCCCTCCGACGTGGGGCACGAGCACCTTCGCCTCCTCACGCCCGCCGTCCTCTTCGACGCGGCGCTGGCGCGGGTCCGCCCCGCGCGGCCCGGTCGCGTCGTCGGCCTCTCCTTCGGCTCGCGGGAAAGGACGTTCCACTGGGCCCGCCTGGCGCGGACCAGCGCCCCCGACGGCACGCGGGCCTTCCTCGACGCCCGGGCCGACGCCTCGGCAAACCGGGTCGACCTCGAATTCGAGGGACCCGTCCGGATTCGCCTCGACCTCCCGGCCGCCGGCCTCGACGCGGCCCGGAGCCTCTCGCTGCGCCTGTCCGGCCGGACCCGACTCGACCTCGCGCTCGCCGGCCCGTTCGCCCCGGCGCTCCTCGCGACGCTCGACGGATCTCCGGTCGTCGTCGAGCGAACGACGGAGGGGGCGCTTCTCACCGCCCTCGTGCCGGCCCCGTCCGGCTCCCTTCTCGTCGTTTCTCCCGCGCCCGCGGGCCCCGTCGCCGGGACGGACCTGCTCGTCCCGGCGCTGGTCCGGGCGGAAGGGGCGAACGGGGCGATCTACTCGACGGTCCTCACCGTCGGCAACCTCTCCGAGAAAGAGATCCTTCTCGAGGCGCTTCTCCTCGACGGCCTCTCGGCGCCGTTCCCGCTCGCGGTTCCTGCCCGCTCGAGCCGGGCGTTCGCTTCGGGCGACCTCCTCGCCACGGGGACGCCCGGCCCCGTCGCCTCGCCTCTGCGCCTCCGCGTCGTGGCGGGTGACGCCGGCGCCGTCGCGGCATCGGCACGGGTCTTCAACACGACGGCGCTCGGGACCTACGGGCTCTCGTTTCCGGTCCTCCCTGCGGGGATGAGCGTTCTCGGAAACGGCGAGACGGCGCACCTCTTCGGCCCGGTGGATTCACGAGACGAGAGGACGAACGTCTCGCTCTTCGCGCCGTTCGAGGCCTCGACGGTCGAGGTCGCCGTTCTCGACGGTGGGGGCTTTCCGCTCCGCTCCGTTCGCGTCGATCTCGCTGAGCTTCGCCGCGCCCAGCTCGACGACATCCTCGCGGGAAGCGAGGCGAGGGGCCTGTCGGTCCGCGTCACCGTTCTGGCCGGGCGGGTTCAGGTCTACGGGACCGCCATCTCCAACCTCTCGACGAACGACCCCTGGCGCATACCGGCAATCCCTCTCGGTGACGCGGTGTCCGAGTGGACCGTCCCGGCGGTCGCTTCGGCGGAAGGTCGGAACGGGGCGTACTTCCGGAGCGACCTCTTCCTCCTCGCCCCGGCCGGGGCGTCGCTCGACGCGACCCTCCTGCCTCGCGACGGCAGCCCTCCCGAGACGGTCCGGCTCACGCTCGGAGCGGGAGAGCTCCGCGTCGTCCCCGACCTCCTCGTCTCCCTCTTTCCCTCAAAGGCACCCGGGGCCGGAGCGCTCCTCCTCTCGTCGACCGCCGGGCTCCTGCCCCTGGCCGTGACGCGAAGCGACCCGCCGACCGGTCCATCCTCCCAGGACCTTTCGTGTATCCCCCGCGGAAACGAGGCGACGCCGGAACGTCCCGTCGCGTTCGCGGGCGTCGACGAGTCCCCCGCCGCCCGGTCGAACCTCGTCCTCGTGGCACCCGGGACGGCCTCGCGGGTGCGGCTCGTCCTCTTCGCGGAGGACGGCGTCCGCGGAGAGCTCGTCGTCGAGGTCGGAGCCGGTCGCGTCGTCCAGCTCGATTCCTTCCCGGCGCTCTTCCCGGGCGGCCCGGTCGAGGGAGCGACGCTCCTCGTCCTGCCGGAGGCAGGAGCGGTGGTCGCGTCCGTGGCGCGGATCGACAACGCGTCGAGCGACCCCGCGGGGCTCGCCCCGCTGCGGGTCGTCGTGCGCTGAGCGTCAGCCGCCGCGTCGGTTCTTTTCCCGCTCCGATTCCTCGACGAGGAAAGCGGCCCGCAGGAGGTAGTACCAGGCGTGGAGGAGCGCGACTCCGACGCCGGCGCGCCCGTCGAGGAAGCCTCTCTTGAGGACCCAGCTCTTGAGGAACTCCAGCGGCGGACGGAAGAAGACGGGAAGGACACGACCCCGCGCGCCCCGGTCGAAGCGGTCGAGGGCGGAGAGCCGCGCGTAGAGCGTGTTCTTTCGAACGGCGTCGGCGACGTCGCGGTAGGGAAAATGGAGGATTGGCGAGGACAGATCCCGCACCCGACCGTCGGTGTCGAGCCGCTCGTGAACCCGTCCCCCCGCGGCACGCAGGCCCCGGGAGCGGAGGCCGAGGCGGAGCTTGCGGTCGGGCGACCAGACGCCGTGCCGGATCGGCTGCGCGCCGATGTGCGAGAGGCGCGGCATGCGGAAGGCCGCCGCCCCTTCCGGAGATTCGACGACCCGGCGGACCTCTTCAGCAAGGCCGGGCGAGACGTGTTCGTCAGCGTCGAGAACCAGCACCCAGTCGTGCCTCGCGAGCGAGAGCGCCCGGTTGCGCGTGGCGACGTAGCCCTCCCACGGGATCGACTCGACGCGAGCTCCGGCCGCCCGGGCGAGCTCCACGGTGCCGTCGGTGGAGCCGGTGTCGGCCACCAGGACCTCTTCGGCCCAGCCGACCGAGGCGAGGGAGGGACCGAGCCGGTCGACCTCGTCCTTTACCATGAAGACGACGGAGACGGCAGGCCGCATCCGTCGATTATGCTGGACCAGGTGAGGATCCTCCTTCTCGACCCCGGCCCGGACCGGCGGGATCCGAAAAGGTGACCGCGAGGCGCCTGTGAAGATCCTCCTTCGCGCCACGAACTGGGTCGGCGACGTCGTGATCTCGCTTCCCGCGCTTCGCGCCCTCAGGGCCCATCACCCCGGGGACCGGATCTCCGTGCTCGCGCGCCCGTGGGTCGCCGCCCTCTACCGTCTTCTTCCCGAGGTCGACGAGGTCCTGGTGGAAGAGCCGAAGGGCCGTCACTCCGGCGCCGCCGGTCGCGCGGCCCTGGCCTCCGAGCTGCGGGAAAAGGGGTTCGACCGCGCGATCCTCCTGCCCCGCAGCTTCGCGACGGCGTGGACGGCCTGCCGCGCCGGAATCCCGGAACGGTGGGGATACCGGGGGGAGCTGCGATCCCTCCTCCTCACGCATCCGTTGTCGTTCTCGAGGCCTCCGGGAGAGCACGAGGTCTTCCGCCACCTCCGGCTCGTCGCCGCGACGGGTGTTCCCGTGCCCGGGATGCCCGACGCCACCTGGCCCGTCTCCGAGGCTCTCCGTCGCTCGGCGCGTACGAAGCTGATGGAAGCGGGAGTTCCCGGCGGCCCCTTCGCGGCGGCGCACGTCGCCTCCTTCGCCCACGAGGCCAAGCGCTGGCCGGAAGAACGCTTCGCCGCGCTCTTCTCCCATCTCGCCGCCGCACGAGGTCTTCCGATCGTCCTCCTCGGCAGCGCGAGCGAGGCGCTCGCGAACGCCAGAGTCGCCTCGCTCGCCGCCGGCGCGCGCATCTTCGACCTCGCCGGGAAGACCTCGCTCCCCGAGGTCCTCGGCATCGTCTCCATGGCGGACCTCTTCGTCGGCAACGACTCGGGCCTCGCGCACCTGGCCAACGCCGCCGGGACGCCGACGACCGTCGTCTTCGGCCCCACTGATCCCGAAGCGACGCGCCCCTGGGACGGCCCCCGCCCCGACGGCCGACCCGTCCGCCTCCGGGTCGTGCGCCAGCGCGTCCTCTGCGCCCCCTGCCGCTTCACCCGCTGCCCCCTCGACCACGCCTGCATGACCGGTGTCAGCGTCGAGGCCGTGGGGTCTGGTCTACGTTCTACACTTTACGAGACGATCGCAGAATAGAAAATCAAGACCTGACCCCATTCTCGACCGCCTGGCAGAGGAGGTGGAGGACGGCGAGGGTGACTTCCTGGACGTGGGCGGTCTCGGCGGAGGGGACGACGAGACCGTGGTCCCACTTCGCCGCCTCGGCGGCGCCGCGCGCGCCGGTGACGAGAATCGTGACGAGGCCACGCGTGCGGGCGGACTCGAGCGCCTTCACGACGTTCGGGCTCGTGCCCGAGGTGGAGAGGCCGAGGGCGACGTCGCCGGGGCGGCCGAGCGCCTCGACCTGCCTCGCGAAGACGTAGTCGTAGGCATAGTCGTTCGCGCAGGCGGTCAGGATCGCGCCGTCGCACGTGAGGGCGATCGACGGGAGGGCCGGGCGGTCGTCCTTGTAGCGGACGACGAGCTCGGCGGCGAAGTGCTGCGCCTGCGTGGCGCTCCCGCCGTTGCCGAAGGCGAGGACCTTGTGCCCGTCGCGGACCGCTGCCGCCGTCGCGGCGCAGGCCGCCTCGAGAGCGGGCGTCATCGCGTCGCGCGCGGCGAGGGCGGCCGCCGCGAGGGCCGAGAGGTGCGCGTCGATCACGGGGTCTCCTTCATCTTCGCCATCCTCGTCACCATGGAGGTCGTGGAACGCCCGGGGAGGAGCGGGACGAGCGCGACCTCGCCGCCGTAGGAGCGAACGAAGGCGGCGCCGACGACTCCTTCTTCGGTGTAGTCGCCTCCCTTGACGAGGACCTGGGGCCGGATCTCTCCGATGAGCGTCTCCGGCGTGTCTTCCTCGAAGAGGACGACGAAGTCGACGGCGTCGAGGCCGCCGAGGACCTGCGCCCGGTCCGTCTCCGTCAGGATCGGCCGCTCGGGCCCCTTGAGGCGCTTCACCGAGGCGTCGCTGTTGAGGCCGACGACGAGGACGTCGCCGAGCTTCCTCGCCGCGCCGAGGAGCGTGACGTGCCCCGGGTGAAGGAGGTCGAAGCAGCCGTTCGTGAAAACGACCCGCTTGTGCGCGCGCCGGAGCA
>CALBDV010000682.1 GCA_937927565.1 uncultured Holophagales bacterium | reverse complement strand
TACACCGCCCACGACGAGGGCGCGAACGCGCCCGCGTCCCCTCCAACGTCGCGTCGCCGTCACCGTGCGGCGGCTCGTGCCTCGGTTCCCTTCGCCGGCCCCCGCGCCTTCTTCCGGAGCGTCGCCGAAAGCTGCCGCAGCTCGCCCGTCAGCTTGTGCGAAGGGGCGAAGTGGACGAGCGGGGCCGACTCCTGGTGTGACTCGCGCACCTTCACCGACGCCGAGATGTACGGCGTCAGGACCGGCAACCCCTCGGCCCTCAGCTCGTCGACGAGCTGCTGCGGGAGGCGCGCCCTCGGCTGGAAGCTGTTGACGACGATCCCGGCGACCTTCAGCCCGGGGTTGTGGTCCTGCTTCACCTCTTCCACGGCCTCCAGGAGTCCGTAGAGGGCGCGGCGGGAAAAATCGTCGCAGTCGAACGGGATGAGGACTCTCTCGGCCGCGATGAGCGCCGAGAGCGTGAAGAAATTGAGAGCGGGCGGCGTGTCGAAGAAGACGTGCTCGTAGCCCGTGAGCGGGGCGAGAGCGTCCCGCAGCTTGTAGATCTTGTGCCTCCCCTCGAGCTTGGAGTGGAAGGTCTCCATGATCGGCTGGGTCGGCAGGACGTCGAGCCTCTCGAACGGCGAGGCGTGGATGAACGTCCTCAGGCTCTCGTCGAAGAGCCGGATCGAGAGGCTCTGCTCGAAGAAGTCCGCGAGGTTCGGCCGGGCAGCCTTCGCGCGGGGTCCCAGGAGGTAGTGCGACGAGCATCCCTGGGGGTCGAGATCGACGACGAGCGATCGCTCTCCCTCGTCGGCGGCGACCGCCGCGAGATTGCTGACGAGCGTCGACTTACCGACGCCCCCCTTCTGGTTGAAGACGACCCATCGCATGCCACGCCCTCCCGGCCCGTCGGTGACGGCGAATCATCGCACCGGGTCTCGCGACCACGTAACATGGCGCAGGGAGGAGCGCGGTGACGGCCGAGTCCCTGCTCCCGTTTTTCGGCTACGTCGGGACGTCCGCCAGCGCTGCGGTGGCAGCGGCTGTTCTCGCGTCGCTCCATCGTGCCCGCCAGCGGCCCTGGCTCCAGAGCTGGTCCTGGAGCTGGCTCTTCCTGACGTTTCACAGCCTCATCTCGTCCGCCGCGTACCTCGCGGCCCGATCGGGCGTCCCGGCCCAGCCCCGGATCGCGCTTGCATCTCTCGCCGCAGCAGCGGGCTTCGCCCAGCTCGTCTTCCTCCTCGCCGGAACCCGCGAGATCGCGACCGGCGTCCTCATCCCGCGCGCCCGCCTCGTCCCGGCCCTTGCCGTCGCCTCCGCCGCCGCGATTCTCATGGCGCTTCCGGGCTCATCCGACCCGTCGGCGGCGTTCCTCCGCTACACGCTCCGCTTCGGCGTCCGCTCCCTGACGGCCGGAGTCGCCTTCCTCGTCGCGGCCTTCCTCGTCTCGCGAAGCCTGCGGGCCAGCCCCTCGCTCGGCCGTCGCCTCGTCGCCGGCTCCCTCGCCGTCACCGGCCTCCACCACCTGCACTACCTCTTCATCGGCCTCGTCGGCTTCTCTTCAGGTACGCGGCACCCTCTCCTGACGCTCCTCGGCTCCCTCGACGTCCTCCTCGCCGTCGTCACCGTCCTGGGAATCGTCATCCTCCTTCTCGAGGCCGAGCGGAACGCCGCGGTCGCGGCCGCGGCCCAGCTCGAGCACATGGCGGGACACGACGCCCTCACGGGACTCCCGAACCGTCTGATGCTCCTCGAGCGGACCGCCCAGGCCCTCCGTCGCGCCAGCCGCGACCGCCGGTCCGTCGCCGTCCTCGCGCTCGACGTCGACGGGTTCAAGCTCCTGAACGACTCGCTCGGCCACGGGCTCGGCGACGAGCTCCTCCGGAGCGTCGGGACACGGCTGAGAGGGGCCGTCCGGGAGACCGACACCGTGGCTCGCCTCTCGGGGGACGAATTCGGCCTCCTTCTGGAGGTCCGCGACGCCGACGAGGCGGCCGTCGTCGTGGAGAAGGTCCGCGCCGCCACGGGGAGGCCATTCATCCTCCAGGGGCGGGAGGTGCACGTCACGATGAGCGGCGGGCTCGCCGTCTCGCCCAGGCACGGCGAATCGCCCGAGGTGCTCCTCGCCGCCGCCGACATCGCCTCCGCCCGGGCCCGGGAAGACGGCCGCGGTACCCTCCGGGTCTTCGACCCCTCGCTGAACGAGGTGGCGCGCAAGACGGTGGCCCTCGAGGCGGCCATCCGAAAGGCCCTCGTCGACGGCGAGCTTCACCTCTGCTATCAGCCCATCGTCACGGTCCCGACCGGGAGGATCGAAGGGTTCGAGGCCCTCCTGCGCTGGGAGAGCGCCGAGCTCGGCCCGGTGCCCCCTTCCGACTTCATCCACCTCGCCGAGGCGAACGGCCTCATCGTCCCGATCGGCCGCTGGGCGCTGAAGACCGCCTGCTCCCAGGCGCGCGAGTGGCAGAAGGCCGGCACTCCGGCCCGAGTCTCCGTGAACCTCTCCGCTCGCGAGTTCCGGCAGCCCGACCTCTATCTGACCGTCCGCGACACTCTCTCCGAGACGGGGCTGCACGCACCGCTCCTCGACCTCGAGATCACCGAGCGCGTCGCCATGGAGAGCCCGGACGTCTCGCAGTTCGTCCTGCGCGAGCTCCGTTCCCTCGGGGTCTCCATCTCCCTCGACGACTTCGGTACCGGCTACTCCTCGCTCGCCTACCTCCGGAGCTTTCCGATCGACACCCTCAAGATCGACGGCTCGTTCATCCAGGCGATGGTCAACGACCCTCAATCCGCCGCCATCGTCCGGTCGGTCATCGACCTGGCGCACAACCTCAAGCTCGCGACGGTCGCGGAAGGAGTCGAGACCGAGGAGCAGGCCTCTCTCCTCCGCCGCGCCGAGTGCGACCGGATCCAGGGGTACGTCGTCAGCCGCCCCCTCCCGGCCGCCGAGGCGACGCGCCTCCTCCGAGATGAACGCCGGGCGGCGCAGGCCTCCGGCGGCTCCGTGGCCTGAGCCCTTTCGCGTTCCCCCCGCCCGTCCGTAGAATCGACGCTGGAGGTCCTGCCATGCCCGTCTACGAATACCGGTGCCGCGCCTGCGGGAAGAAGACCGAGGACCTCGTCCTGGCCGGCGACGCGGCCGACTACGTCCCCGAGTGCGCCCACTGCGGCTCCCACGACCTCGGCCGGCTCCT
>CALBDV010000681.1 GCA_937927565.1 uncultured Holophagales bacterium | reverse complement strand
GCTCCGTCGGAGAGGATCCCTTCGATCCGGAGGGTGAGGAGCGGCGGGGGGCGTTCGAGCCTCTTCGTGTCGAGGATCGCCAGGCCCCGCGTCGTGGCGATCCAGAGCTTCCCGTTGGAAGCCCTGATGGCGCCCGGCTGGGTGCCACCTGAGCAACCCTCGCTCCTCATCCCGTCGGCGAGCCCGAAGTGCTCGGACGAAAATCCTCGCCTCTGGCCGTCCATGGTGGCCGAGACGTCGGCGCGGCGCACGCGGAAGACTCCGTGGTTGCCGGTCATGAAGAACCAGTCCTCGTCCTGGAGGATGGTCTTCACGAGGCTGTCGTGGAGCCCCTCCTTCGTCCCGACGCTGGCGAACTTCCCGTGGCGCAGCCGGGCCAGTCCGTTGCCCGTCCCGATCCACAGTGTCCCCTCGTCGTCCAGAAGCAGGGACTGGACCCGGTCGTCGGGCAGTCCGTCGCTTCTCGTCCAGGCCCGGAAGCGGTCTCCGTCGAAGAGCGCGAGCCCGGACGTCGTCCCCGCCCAGACGCCTCCGCCCCGGGCCGGCAGGAGGCAGAGGAGCCGGTCGGAGGGGAGGCCGTCGACGACGCCGAAGCGCCGGGCGACCCCGTCGCGGAGGCGGATGACACCTCCGGGGAGAGCCCCGACCCAGATCGACCCATCCTCGTCTTCCGCGAGGGCCCGGATGTCGCGGGAGTCGACGGCCGGGGGCGGGAGCGGGACGCGCGTGAAGACGCCATCCCGACCGACGGCGAGGCCATCGGTGTAGGTACCGACCCAGAGACGCCCGTCCCGGGCGGCCAGGAGGGCCGAGGGCTGGTCGGACGGCAGCCCGTCTTCCGTCCCGAAGAGACGCACCGTGCGCCCCGTGATCCGTTGGAGGCCGCCGCTGGCCACGGTGGCCCAGACCGCTCCCGAGGCGTCCTGCGTGACCGCGCGAGCGTTCTCGCCGGCGAGCCCTTCGCGCCGCCCGAGATTGACGAAGAGGCCGTGGCGGAGGCGAAGCAGCCCCTCGGTCCAGGTGCCGATCCAGACACTTCCCTCGCGGTCCTGGTGGAGGCTCCAGACATGGTCTGAGGGGAGGTCTCCCGTCGACGCAGATCGGCAGGACACGTCCTCGCCATAGACCCGGCAGACGCCGCGGCCCCACGTCCCGACCCACAGGCTCCCCTGGCGATCGACGAGGAGCGCCGAGACCTGGCTCGTCGGGAGACGGGGAGCCCCCTTCGTCGAGACGTGTCCATCGACCACCCGTGCGAGGCCTCCGCCGGCGGTGCCGACCCAGACGCCCCCGTCGGGGTGAGGGGCAAGGGCGATGACGGCGTCATTCGGGAGCCCCTCGCGGGTCGTGAAGGTCCGGGCGCCCTCCGCTTCCAGGCGCGCGACGCCGCCTCCGGTGGATCCGGCCCACACGACCCCCGCGCGGTCGACGCAGAGGGTACGCACCAGAAAGCTCGCGCCGCTGCCGGTGGGGTCGACGCGCCGGAAGCCCGTGCCCTCTCTGCGGAAGAGCCCTTCGTCGTCCGTTCCGACCCAGAGCACGCCGTGCCCGTCGCGCGCGAGAGACTGGACCTTCAGGCCCGTCAGGCCGTCCCTGGGGCCCAGCGAATCGAAGCGTGCCCCCGTCATCCGCAGGAGGCCGCCGCCGTTCGTCCCGATCCAGAGGGTGCCGTCCTGGTCCGCGAGGAGGGCGAGGACCGAGCTCGTGGAGAGCTCGGGTGTCGTCCGGCGGTCGAAGAGGGTGAACCGTGTGCCGTCGAAACGAACGAGCCCCTCCTGCGTCCCGATCCAGAGGTAGCCGTCGGGCGTCTGGGTGATCGCCTGGACGGTGTTCTGCGGGAGCCCCTGCCCGGCTTCCCAGCTGTCGATCGTCGCGTGGACGAGAGGCCGGGACGGGTCGAGGGCGAGGGCGTCCGGAGACGGCACGAGCACGCCGAGGAGTGCGGCGACGGCAAACGCAGGACCGGCGCACCCCTGGGCGCCGCGGGGAGAGTGTCCGGACGAGCCCTTCGGCCCCGGGAGCATGGATCGGATGATATAGAGCGGCCCGCCTCCTGGGGAGGCGGGCACGGCCGTGCCGCGAAGACGTCAGTAGGCGAGGAGCTTCCGTGCCGCGGCGAGCACGGTCCCGGTGCTGGGCAGGATCGCCCGCTCCAGGATCCGGTTGAAGCCCACGGGCGTGAAGGGCGACCCGACCCGCTCGACCGGGGCATCGAGGTACTCGAAGAGCTCGCTCGTCACCTGCGCGGCCAGCTCGCCGCCAAAGCCTCCCCTGACCTTGTCCTCGTGCGCGATGAGAACGCGCGAGGTCTTCTTCACGGAGGCGGCGATGGCGTCGAAGTCCAGCGGGGCGAGGGAGCGCAGGTCGAGCACTTCGAGCTCCTTCCCCTCCTGCGCGAGGATCGAGGCGGCCTCGAGAGCCCAGTGAACCGGCGTTCCGTACGCGAGGACCGTCAGGTCCTTCCCGGGCCTGCGAAGACGGGCCTTCCCGAACGGAACCGCGAAGCCCTCGGGGACGAACGTCTTCGAGAGCGGAGAGTTGTAGAGGAACTTCGGTTCGAGGTAGAGGGTGATGCCGCGCGACCGGACCGCGGTCCGAAGGAGTCCGGCGGCGTCGTCTGCGAAGGCCGGGACGACGATGCGGATTCCGGGGAGCGTCGTCAGCCACCCCTCGATGTTCTGCGAGTGGTAGAGGCCGCCGCCGATGTAGCCGCCCGATGCGAGACGCACGGTGACGTTCGGGACGAACTGGCCGTTCGTTCTCCAGTACTCGTGGGACATCTCGACCATCTGCTCGGCCGCCGGCCAGAAGTAGTCGGCGAACTCCGCCCCCTCGACGATGACCCGCACGCCGTCGCACACGCGAGAGAAGCCGTCGGCCATCCCGAGGATGTAGTCCTCGGCGATCGGGGCGTTGAAGACGCGGTGGCTCCCGAACTCCTTCTCCATCCCCTTCGTGACGTTGAAGATCCCGCCCTTCTCC
>CALBDV010000680.1 GCA_937927565.1 uncultured Holophagales bacterium | reverse complement strand
TCTCGTAGTGCTGGCGCTTCTTGAGCTCCGACAGGATCCCCGACTTCTCGCACTTGCGCTTGAAGCGACGCAGCGCGTTCTCGAAGGACTCGTCCTCCTTGACGTGGATCAACGGCACCTGAGAATCACCCCTTTCGGGCCCGGAGTGGACCGGCCGGAACGGCCGGACCGAGGCGGACCTGCGAGTCTACGGGCCGGGACGCCCCGCGTCAACTCGCGCTTCAGAAACGACTCGGTGGATCGACAGAGGCGTTTATAATGCGGATTCGCGTCCCCGAAGGCTCCCAAGAAGAGGCGTGTCATGCCTGTCGACCCCGTCGCCAACCGCCGGTTCATCGAGAACCTCTCGACCCTCCTCGAGGATCACCTCGCGAGCTGGAAGTCCCAGCTGGCCGACACCCGGAACGAGATCAACGAGCTGATCTCCAAGGCCTCCGAGAGCATCCCGGCACAGGCGAAGAACCTCTTCCCGGAAGACCTCGTCGCTGCCCTGCTGGAAGAAGCCGTCCCGCCGGCCCCCCCTCCGGAGCGCATCGTCGAGAAGGTCGTCGAGAGGGTCGTCGAGACGGTCACCGTCACGGTTCCCGGTCCGGCCGCGGCGCCCGACTGGGGGCTCGTCAAGGGGTCCGTCTCCTCGATCGAGGGAGCGCGGACCCAGGTCGACGTCCTGACGCGGTTCCTGACCGAGGCCCAGATCCACTCCTCGCGGGCCGCGCTTCTCGTTCTCAGGAACGAGAAGCTGAGCGGCTGGAAGGCGCTCGGGTTCGACGCTTCCGGCGGCCGGGACGACGCCATCAAGTCGCTCGACTTCGGCGTGGGCGACGACGAGTTCGTGGCGGCCTGCCTGAAGGCCGAGAAGCCGATCCTCGCGGTTCCGCCGCCGGAGGGATCTCTTCTCCGGCGCGCCCTCGGCGGGCATCCGCCGGCCCGGACCCTTCTCGTCCCGATGGTGATCCGCGACCGGATCGCCGGCGTCCTCTGCGCCGACGAGCTGCCCGGCGAGGAAGGGCGCCTGAACGAGGCCGCCCTCGAGGTCCTCACGTTCGTCACCGGCCTCTCCGTCGACCTCCTCGCGGCACGCAAGAAGATCCCTTCTCCGGCGTTGACGCCCCGCGGTGAAGAGATCCTCGTCTTCCGTTCCGCCGCGGCCGCCGTCGAGCCCGAGACCGAGCCGGCCGCCATCGCCGGCGACATCCGACCCGTTGACGCGCCCGTGGTGCAGGAGAGGCCGCCCAGCCCCGCGACGCCGCCCGCCTCCGCCGCGTCCATCGCCGTCGCTCCGATCGTTCCTCCGCCGGATCGGCCGCCCCTCTCGGCAGGCATCCCCGTTCCTCCCGAAGCCGTCGCCCGCACGTTGTTCGACCAGACCGATCCGAACGGCGCGCGGAGAACCCGCCGGATCACCGACGCCGGAGAAGCGCTCCGGGCTCTCGAGGAATCGGCCAGCGCGAAGAAGAAAGGCGACCCCACGGGCCTCTCCGGGGTCGACCTCCTGACGGCCTCCGGCATCCGGACGGCCGCAGCCCTCGGCCTGCAGTCGCTTCCGCGTCCGGCGACCGCGCCGCCGACACCCACGCCCCTTCCCCGCGCCCACCCGACACCCGCGCCGGAAGCGCCGCCCGAGCCGCCGCCCGGCCGTGGCGACCTGACGATGGCCTTCGATCAGATCAAGAGTACCTTCTCTGCGCCGCCGCAGCCGCCGCCCGTTCCGCCGGTCCACGCCCCGGCGCCACCTCCCTCGGCCCCGGTGGCCGCTCCGGCGCCGGCCGCGGCTCTCGAAGGACCGGCTTCGCCCGCCTCCCCGGTCGCGCCGCCGCCCGGCTTCGTCCCGCGCGCCCGCTCGCTCAGGGGCGGCGACGACCCGCAGCGGGCCATCGACGACGCCCGGCGCATCGCCCGTCTCCTCGTCTCCGAGATCAAGCTCTACAACGAGCGCAAGGTGGCCGAGGGGCGCGCCGCGGGCGACCTCTACGTCCGGCTGAAGGACGACATCGAGCGGAGCCGGCAGGTCTACGCGGAGAGAACCCCGGAGCACGTCCGCGCCACGGTGGACTTCTTCCACGAAGAGCTCGTCCGGATCCTCGCCGAGGGGAAGCCGGAAGCGCTCGGTCCGGTTCCCTCCTGACGCTCCTTCGGCTCGTCTTCGTCCTCCTCGCCGCGGCCCTCACGGCCCGCGGTGCGGCGGGCGCCCCGCCGACCACGGAAGAGCTCCTCGCGTCGGCTCGTCGCGAGGCGCGGGAGGGGAGGCCGGATCCCTTCGCCCGCTTCGCGGGTGCGCGCCTCTTCGCTCTCCGCGCTTCCGTGGCCCGAGAGGTCATCGCCGCGGAAGCGGGGACGGCCGCGCCTCCCCGGACCGTTCCCGACACCACCGGTCTCGGCCTCCCCGACCTCGGCTCCTGGCTCGTGCTCGAAGCGGAGGCGAGGCGGATCCGGCCGGGCGCCTCGAGCGGAGACCTGCTCACCCGTCTCCTCGACTTCTCGCGGGACGCCCGCTTCGAGCCGCTGGCCCGCACCGCTCTCCTCTCCGCTTCCCGGCTCGCCCGGACGCCCGTCGAGAAGAGGGCCGTCCGTCTGGCCTGGGACGCGTGGACGACCCGCTCCCCCGGCACCGAGCGGGCCCGCATCGCGTTCGCGCTCGGCTCGAGCCGGTCGGCCGGGACGCACGCGGAGGCGAAGGAACGGATGACGCTTCTCGTCCGCGACCTGCCGGGCGCCGCCGAGTCGGCCCCCGACCTGTTCGAGCCTCCCGACCGGGCGTTGCTGTGGCAGACCGTCGCGCACGGAAGCCCCGAACTGCGGCTCCTTCGGGCGTCCGCCCTCGGCCTTCGCCTCCCTTCCGCGGCTGCCGAGCTGGCCCTCCCGCTCGCAAAGATCCCCGGCACTCGCCTGGAAGCCGCGACCCTCCTCCTCGCCGGGGGGCGCGCAAAGGCGGCGCGGGAAGCTCTGGTGAGCCCCCCCGCCCTCTCCGGAAGGGACGAAGGGGAGCGGCTGCGGATAGAAGCGCTTCTCCTGGCGGCCGAGCTGCGACTCCTCGGCGAGCCCTCGTCACGCCCGCCGACTCGCCGCCGGAAGCGCTCCCAGACACCTGCCCGACCACCTGCCGCTCCGGGAGCCCCGCGCCCGGTCCCGCCGGAAGCCACCGTCAAGGCCTTCGCGACGCTCGCGGCCCGCGCCGACGCGCTCCTCGCCCGTCCGCTCGACCCTTCGGACCGGCGACGCCTCCTGACGGAAGCGGTCCGCGCCGCGGCCCGCTTCGACCTCGGCGACGAGGCGCTCCGGTACCTGCCGGCGCTCCTGGCCATCGACCCGTCGACGACCCTCGGCGCGGAGGAGCTCTTCCGCTCCGCCTTCCTTCCCACCCTCTCGCGCTCCCCCGAGGCGCTGCGCACCTCGGCCGCCGCCTTCCAGCGACAGGCGTCCCTCTATGGCGACGTCGCCGTCCGTCGGAGGGCCACCTACTGGGCCGCCCGCGCTCTCGAGGCGGTGGGCCGGGACGTCGTCGCTCGCGGCCTCTACGCCTCTCTCGTGTCGACCGCCGTTCCGGACCTCTACGCCCGCTGGGCCGGCGGGCGGCTCGGCGTTCCCGTGGCGGCCGCCCTTCTCCCCGAGACGCCGCGGCCCGCTTCCCTCCACCTGCTCGGCCCGGACGCCCCGTCGCTCCCGTCGCGCGAGCTCCTCGGCGTCGGGCTCGCCTCTCTCGCCGAAGACGCTGCCGAGGCGGAGAGATCGTCCGACCCGTTCTTCCTCGCCGCCTGCGCGGCCGAGCGGACCGAGTTCCGCCGCGCGACGGGGCTGCTGAAAGCTCGCTGGCCGGAGCTCGGGACACCCGACGAGGGGGCCGTACCGTTGGCGGTCCGGCGCGCCTTCTACCCGTTCCGACAGGAAGCGCTCATCGTCCGCGAGGCCGCGGCGAACGGCCTCCCGCCCGCCCTCGTCTACGGCGTCATCCGGCAGGAGAGCCTCTTCCAGACGACGGCCCGCTCCGGTGCCGGAGCCACCGGCCTGATGCAGGTGATGCCGGGAACGGGGCGCTACCTCCTGCGCAAGGAGAACAAGCGCGGCCGGCCGGACCTGAAGGACCCCGAGGTGAACGTGAAGCTCGGGGCGCGCTATCTCGCGATGATGCTGCGGGAGTTCGACGGCGACCGGATCGCCGCCCTCGCCGGCTACAACGCCGGTCCCGGGCGACCGAAACGCTGGAGAAAGCAGGCCCCAGGCCTCGCCGCCGACGAGTTCCTCGAGGCCATGCCGCTCTTCGAGCCCCGCGACTACGTGAAGAGGGTCCTCTTCTTCGAGGCGGCGTACGCCGTCCTCCACGGCGTGCCGGTCGAGCCCCTCCCGCTGGAGGGGAGCGCGGTCAGCGAGCGGCCCTGATCGTCGCGAAGGCCGCGAGCGCCTTCGCCCGCGCTGCCGCGTGGTCGACGATCGGGGCGGGGTAGCCCGGCGTCCGCGTCGACGCCCGCCAGGGTGCGTGGAGGTCCCGGCCCGCGCCCTTCCACTCGGCGATCTCGGGGACCCAGCGCTTCACGTACGTCCCATCCGGGTCGAACCGTTCTCCCTGAAGGACGGGATTGAAGATCCGGAAGAAGGGCTGGGCGTCGGTGCCGCAGCCGGCGGACCACTGCCAGCCTCCGTTGTTGGAAGCGGGGTCGCCGTCGGCGAGGCTCGCCCGGAAGTGCGCCTCGCCACGGCGCCAGTCGACGAGGAGGTGCTTCGTGAGGAACGAGGCGACGACCATCCGGACGCGGTTGTGCATCCACCCCTCGTGCGCGAGCTGCCGCATCCCCGCGTCGACGATCGGGTAGCCGGTGCGCCCGTCGCGCCAGGCCGCGAAGCGCGCGTCGGCCAGCTCTCCGGTGATCCAGGGGAAGCGCTCGAACTCCGGCCGGAAGCTCTCGGTCAGGACCCGGGGGAACGTCGCGAGGATCGAGGCGTAGAACTCCCGCCACGCCAGCTCGCCGACGAAGGCGTCGATCGACCTGCGGCCGGCCTCGTCGGCCTCCTTCCA
>CALBDV010000679.1 GCA_937927565.1 uncultured Holophagales bacterium | reverse complement strand
AGGAGATCTTCACGGACAAGTACGGGCGGGTGAAGGTGCAGTTCCACTGGGACCGCGAGAAGAAGCTCGACGAGGGGAGCTCGTGCTGGCTGCGGGTGGGGACGGTGTGGGCGGGCCGGCAGTGGGGCGCGATCCACATCCCGAGGATCGGCCAGGAGGTGATCGTCGAGTTCGTCGAGGGGAGCCCGGACGAGCCGATCATCGTCGGGAGCGTCTACAACGCGGACACGATGCCGCCGTACAAGCTTCCGGAGCACAAGACACGGAGCGGAATCATGTCGCGGTCGTCGCTGGGCGGCGGTCCGATGAACTTCAACGAGATCCGGTTCGAGGACAAGAAGGGGAAGGAGCAGCTCTACATCCACGCGGAGAAGAACCAGGACATCGAAGTCGAGAACGACGAGACCCACACCGTCGGGGTCGACCGGAGCAAGACGATCGGCCGGAGCGAGACGACAGCGGTCGGGAAGGACCGCACCGAGACGGTCGGAAGCGACGAGTCGATCTCGATCGGGGCGAACCGGACGGAGGCGGTCGGCAGCAACGAGTCGGTCTCGATCGGCGCGAACCGCTCGGTCGACGTCGGGGCGAACGACGGGCTGACGGTGGGAGCCAACCTCTCAATCACCGTCGGGAGCGCGCTCTCCACCGAGGTCGGCCACGACGCTTCGGAGCAGGTCGGGAAAAACCAGCAGATCCAGGTCGGCAAGAAGTTCGCCCTCGTCGCGGGCGACCAGATCCAGCTGCAGACGGGGTCGGCGAGCCTGACGATGAAGAAGGACGGCACGATCGTCCTCAAGGGAAAGGACATCTCGATCACCGGCAGCGGCAAAATCAACGTGAAGGGGTCCTCGAAGGTGACGATCAAGGGGAGCTCGATCCTCGAGAACTGAAGCACCATGCTCCAGCTGAAGAACGCCACCCCGTTCGCCGCGACACTCTTCTCGGCGCCCGACCCCGACGGCGTCGACACGCTCTTCGCCGTCGTGAAGGGGACCTTCCGCCTCGAGCCCTCGGTCCGGCCCGATGACGAGCAGGAGCCGCTGGTGATCTCGGACCGCTACGCAGGGGACCCCGCCGTGACCGGGATCGTGGAGCCGTCGGACGTCTCGCTCGCCAAGGGGGCGACCGACGTCCTCTGCCTCGGAAGCGCCTGTGCGCCACTGGGTCGCACGTCGACGGAGGTCCAGGTCTCCTTCCGAGTCGGGCCGGTCGCCAGGGAGGCGGTCGTCTCGGGAGACCGCCGGTGGGAGAACGGCCCCCTGGGCCTCAAGTCGACACCGCCGGAGCCGTTCGAGAAGACGCCCGTGGTCTGGGAGCGAGCCTTCGGCGGGATCGACCGGGCCTCGGGAGACTCCACGCGGCTCGACGCGGAAGCGAGGAACCCGGCTGGGACCGGCTTCCGCCTCAGGGTCGGCGGGAGTCCGATCGCCGGGACGCTCCTCCCGAACGTCGAGCACCCGGCCGACCGGGTCCGCTCGCCCGGCGACCGGCCGGCGCCCTGTGGCTTCGGTCCTATCGCCCCGCACTGGCTGCCGCGGCGGTCGTGGGCCGGGACGTACGACGGAGCCTGGGCCAGGACGCGCGCCCCGTACCTCCCGGCGGACTTCGACGCCCGGTTCCTCCAGTGCGCTCCGGAAGGCCAGGTCGTCCCGGGGTATCTCAAGGGGGGCGAACCGTGCCGGCTCGAGGGGCTCTCGCCCGCCGGGCCCGTGTCGTTTTCACTCCCCTCGTTCCGGATCTCGGCGACGTTCCGGCTCGACCCAGAGAAGGAGACCCGCCCGGCCGTCCTCGACACCGTCATCCTGAAGCCGGACGCGGGGAGGCTCCTCCTCGTCTGGCGGGCGGCGTTCCTCTGCGACAAGAAGCTCCTGAAGGTGCGGGAGGTCGAGATCACCTCCCGCGCAGCGTGAGGCGCGAGTGGCGGGCGAGGAGATCGTCGTCGTCGGCGTGGGCGTGATCGCCCCGAGCGGCCTCTCGCTCGCGGAGGTCGACGCTTGCGTCCGCGCCGGGACGATGCGTTTCGCCGAGTCGGCCTTCCACGACGCGCGGGTCTTCCCGTTCCAGCTGGCCGAGGTCCCCGAGGAGGCGCTGCCGAAGCTCGCGGAGAAGGTCGCCGAAGACCCGGCCCTCACGCCGCGCGACGCGCGCCTCGTGCGGCTCGCTGGCCACGCGATCCGCCAGGCGCTCCGCGACGTCGGGACGAAGGCGTCGAGGCCGCCTCTTTTTCTCGGGCTCCCGGAGATGCAGCGCGAGCGGCCGGTCGATCCGGGGAAGCTGCTCGGCCGGCTCGCC
Organism: uncultured Holophagales bacterium; assembly: GCA_937927565.1. Taxonomy (GTDB): domain Bacteria; phylum Acidobacteriota; class Thermoanaerobaculia; order UBA5066; family UBA5066; genus UBA5066. The sequence continues at coordinate 4,157 of CALBDV010000679.1, read as the reverse complement.
GGCCAGACCGAAGGGGCGTTCGACCTCGCGGGGAGCGCCGGCATTCCGGAAGGGCGACACGCGGCCCTCCTCGCCGTTGGGCGCGCCGCCGCCGCGCTCCGCTCGGGCGCGACGAGGCTCGCTCTCGCGGGAGGGGTCGACAGCTACGTCGACCTCTACACGCTGGGGACGCTCGACCTGGAAGGTCGGACGAAGGCCGTCGGCCGCCCGGACGGCTTCATCCCGGGAGAGGGGGCGGCGGTCCTCCTCCTCTCGACCTCGAAGGCGGCAGAGGCGCTCGGCCTCCGTCCGATCGCCACCCTGTCGGAGGTCGTCGAGGGGCGCGAGGCGGGGCACCTCCACTCGAAAGAGGTCTTCCGCGGCGACGGGCTGGCTACGGTCCTGACGACACTCCTCGCGCGCGTGCCACCGCCGGCCCCCGTGCGAAGCGTCTTCTCGTCGATGAACGGCGAGAGCCACTGGGCAAAGGAGTGGGGCGTCGCAGCGATCCGTTGCCACGGTCTGCTCGACCCGGCGTGCGAGGTCTTCCACCCTGCGGACGTCCACGGCGACACCGGGGCGGCGACCGGAGCAGTTCTCGTCGCCCTCGCCGGGCTCGCGGCGCGGCACGACGCTCCGGCGCCCACCCTCGTCTATTCCTCCGCCGACCACGGCGGGCGGGCCGCGCTCCTCGTCGGCGCGGCGGAAAGGAGCTGAGCCGTGCCGCAGTCCACATTCGCCAACGGACGCGGGATCGTCCACAAGGGGAGCGGGGGGACGAGCATCGTCTTCCCGGACGTGTGCAAGACGCCGGCTCCGCCGGCGCCGAGCCCGGTCCCGGTTCCCTACCCGAACGTCGGCTCGTCGAGAGATACCTCGCAGGGACCGTCGACGGTGAAGACCGACGGGCAGATGCCGATGGTCAAGGGGGCGCAGTACTCCCGTTCCTCGGGGGACGAGGCGGGCGTGGCGGGTGGTGTCCTCTCGAACGTCAACATGTCGACCTGCGAGTACATCCTCTACTCCTTCGACGTGAAGCTCGAGGGGAAGAACGCCTGCCGGCTCGGCGACTTCCTCCTCCAGAACCGAAAGAACGCGGGAGTCTGACGGGATGGCGGACTTCGGCGAGAGCGCGGATATCTCCCTCCTCTTCGACCGGCACGACGAGGACTGCTACTTCTGCAACAAGAAGGAGGTGCTCGAGGCGCTGTTCAACGATCCGGACGCCGACTTCAACGAGGACTCGCAGGAGGCCGTCGGGCTCGTGGCGAACGGGAAGGCGATCAAGCACCAGAACGACTCCGGCAAGCTCGGGACGAACTGCAAGGACACGGACCCGGGCGAGAAGTGGATCCTGGGGGACGAGTTCCACGTCGAGCTCCCGGTCGTGAGCGCCGCGCACCACCTGATCCCGGGCGACGCTTCGCTCAAGAAGAGCAAGCTCTTCAAGGACGCGAAGAACGGGATCCAGGCCAAGGGGAAGGCCGAGGGAAACGTCGGTTACGACGTGAACAACACGGTCAACGGCGTCTGGCTCCCGGGGAGCTACGCCTTCTCCTCGAGCGAGATGAAGCTCTGGGGAAAAGGGGGGCGGAAGTTCGAGGAGCTGTTCGCCGTGACGCCCTACGACTACGCGGCGGGGGCGATCGAGTTCTCCGGGGCGCAGTTCCACGACTCGCACCCGCAGTACAGCGCGGAGGTCGTGAAGGTCCTCGACGAGATCCACAACAAGCTGAAGAAGCTGGAGAACGTCCCGTGGTGCCCGGAGGTAGCGAAGAAGGAGGGGAAGCTCCCCCCGCGCTACGCCATCGTGAACCGGCTCGCATCGGTCTCGCTGAGGCTCCGTCGGCTCCTGACGTTCCCGACGAACGCGTGGAAGAAGGACATGTACACGTCGAAGCACTCGCTCCAGTGGATGGAGGACCAGAAGCGGAACCGCAGGAAACCGAGGGGGACCTGACCGATGTATTTCAAGCTGACGCGCATCGCCGCCTACCGCCCGTGCCGCTGGATGGCCGACTGGCCGTACGTCGAAGACGCGGACTTCGACATGGGGACGAGGATCTCCGTGCCGGTCCCGAAGCCGCTCGAGTTCGTCCTCGAGCCGCTGAACCCGAAGTCCGACCAGCACGGCCCGGAGATGCCGGCGATCTTCGACATCCCGGTACCGCTGTTCCGCGAGGACCTCCTCGCGGCGATGAACTCCGGCGGCGTGGACAACCTCGACGCGTACGACGCCGTCGTTCGCGAGCCCGACGGGAGCAAGAGCTACACGAACTACAAGGCGGTGAACGTCGTCGGCCTCGTCGCCGCGGCCGACATGGCCCGGTCGAAAGCGACCATCCACCCCGGCGGTCCCGTCATCGACGTAGAGTTCGACGACCTCGTCCTCGACCCGTCCCGGGCGCGCGGGGCGCTGATGTTCCGCCTCGCGGAGGCGACCGGGTCGATCTTCGTCCACGACCGCCTCCGCCGGCACCTCCTTGCCTCCGGCTTCGACGAGCTGACGTTCCTGCCGCCGGGCGAGGCGTTCGTCTGACGGGGAGTGGAGGGGAGATGAGCTTCGATCCTCAGACGCTTCTCGCGACAACACCGGCCGCGGCGTTCGTCGGCAAGGTCCTCTCGGTGACGGGGGAATCGGGCGTCCGCGTCGTGCGCCTCGGCGGGGCGGGAGAGGAGATGGACGCGGTCCTCCTCCACGTCGGAGGCCCGCCGCTGCGCCTCGTCCCGGGCGACGAGGTGCTCGTCCTCCTCGCGCGGGAGGGGCAGGCGATCGTCCTCGGGAGGGTCGGCCCGTCGGCGGAATCCGACGCCTCGAACGCGCAGCTGCCCGACGAGATCGTCCTCGAGGCGAGAAGGGGGATGACCCTTCGCGTCGGCGAAGGGTCGATCACGCTGCGAGCGGACGGGAAGATCCTGATCAAGGGGAAGGACCTCGTCTCCCACGCGCGCCGGATGAACCGGATCCGCGGCGGCAGCGTGTCGCTGAACTGAAGGGTGCCGAGTTGACCGAAGGTCCGCCGGCTTACCTCGCCGACCTCGTCGAGATGCATCGGGAGGAGCTTGCGTTCCTCGCGTCCCTCCGGCGCGGCGCCCTCCGGTCGAAGGAGTTCGACGAGGTCCGCCTCTCGCGCCTCGAGAAGCGCATGGAGGGACACCGCGACGGGCTCCTCGTCGCGGGCAACGACCTGCCCGCTCTCCTCGGCGACGACCTGTCAGGCGAGGCGGATGCGGCGTTCGCTGCGGCCTGGACGCTCCTGGCAGCTGGCCGGGCGGCCTTCGCCGAGAAGGTCTTCGAGGCGCTCGGAGCCGCCGACGAGGAGACGGCCGCGGGCCTTGGCGAGGCGCTCGCCCTCGGTGCGGCCGGCCCACTGGTCCCACGGCTCCAGATCCTCGTGCCGCTGGGGGCTGAGCCGGCCGCCGTCGCCGCGGCCGAGGGTCTGGCCTTTCACCGCCAGCTCGACCTGCGGCCGCGCGCGCGCGAGCGCCTCCTCTTCAGCGACAGCGAGGTCCTCCGCCGCCGCGCGTGGAGGATGTTCGGCAGGCTTCCGGGCGCCGGGCCGCGGGAGCTGTACGAGCGGGGGCTTGCCGACGCGGACGAAGGGGTGAGGGCCGCGGCTCGGGAGGCCGCCGCCTGGGCGCACCAGGAGTGGCTCCTCGCGCACTGCCGGGAGGCGGTCCGCGCGCAGAAGGACGAGCACGCGCTGCTTGTTCTCGCTGTGCTCGGCGATCCCGCCGATGCCGCGTTCGTCCTCGCCGAGGTCGGTAAGGCGCCCCCGCCCGCCCGGGTGAGGGTTCTCGGCGCCCTCGGACACCCTTCTGGCGTGGAGCTGCTCCTTGGGCTCATGGAGAGCCCCGACGCGGCCGTGGCCGCAGCGAGCGGGGAGGCGTTCGAGAAGGTCACCGGCGTCGGCGTCGGGTCGGGCACGAGGAAGAGCCTCAGCGAGGAGGACGGGTTCGACGCCGAGTTTGCCGAAGAGGTCGAGCTCCCCGATCCGCAACGCGCCCGGGAGCACTGGGAGAAGGGGCGGGAGCGGTATCGCCGGGGTACGCGGTGGTGTCGGGGGCTCGACTTCTCCGCGGGAGTCCCCGAGGGCGCCCTCGCCTCGATCGACTTCGAGTCGCGATGGGAGACCTGCCTGCGGGAGCGGCGCGCACGCCGGTGGTCCGGGGACGAG
>CALBDV010000678.1 GCA_937927565.1 uncultured Holophagales bacterium | reverse complement strand
AAACTGTCACCCAGGCGCCTAGAACAAAGTGTCACCTAAGGGCCCGTCCGCTCACGGGGCCGCCCCGGAGCTTTGAGAGAGCAAGGGTGGCGAGTGCTGCTCCGAAGATGGCCAAGGCCAAAGGGGAGAGCGTGGGTACGGCGGGCCCGGTCGACGTAGGAGCGACGGTTACGGTGTAGATCGTGGGAGTTGGCTGAACGCACCAGGTGGTCGGTAAAGTGGCTGCGCCGCCCCAGAACTGCAGTGGAAAGGAGCCGGAAGCTGTGCCGGCACGGAATGCGATAGTGACGAGGGCGAAATCCGTCGGGAGCATCGAGTAGGGCTGCTGAGTGGCCAGGCAGACACGCTGAAAGCCCGCGGGCGCGGGGGACGGAATGACCACCGGGCACGTGGCGGGGCTAACGGCGTCTCCGGAGACGGGGAGCCCGTTGAAGGTGGCGGAAAACGAGGCGCGATCGAACTGCCAATCAACCGGAATGTCGGCAACGAGAACGCCTGTGGCGAGAATGGACCCGGGGAATCCGGCACAGGGATTCCCCTCCATGCGCATCGAGTACGAGAGCAGGTCGAGGGGGCGCGCTGAAGACGGGCCAGAGATGGACCCGACGACGCACGCCGCTAGGAGGAGCGAGAACAGGAGAGACAGTAGGAAGGGCTTTCGGTACATCATTTTGTTCCTTCTGAGCCTAACCGTGGGTTCAGCGGCGAGCGAAGCGAAGTCCGCTGCAACCCGGGTTAGACCCCGCCCGCGTGAGAGGCGACCGGGCGGGTCTTTGCACCGGTTCTCGGAAGTTCCTCGCGAATGACGCGACGGAGAATTTCCTCAAGGGGTTCCTTGCGACGCCGGATGTGCTCGGCGAGGGCGGCATTGATGAGAGTCTGATAGTTGCCACCGCCAGCGGCATGAACCTGCGCCTTGAACCATTCGAGAATGGTGTCATCGAGGCGGATGGTGATGCGGGTCTTGCCGGAGGGAAGGGGGTCGACGGCGCCTCGCTTGGCCCTGCTGAAATCATATTCACGCTTCATGGCTGATCCTCGTACTGGCGCCTCTCGTGAGGCGTGGCCTTGCGAGCCGAAATGATGCGGACCGTCGTGCCGCGGCGGACGTAGCAGACGACGAGGAGCCGACCGACTGCGTCTACACCTAGGGTGAGACGACGCGCCTCGAACGGATGATCGTCATCGCGGGTAGCTGCAAGAGGGTCGGAAAGAACAGATGCCGCGTCGGCAAAGTCGACGCCGTGTTTCCTGAGGTTGGCCGCGGCCTTCGCGGGATCCCATTCGTACTCCACGGCGCGAGTATATGCACG
>CALBDV010000677.1 GCA_937927565.1 uncultured Holophagales bacterium | reverse complement strand
GGGGGGCGACGCGGCGGTCACCGCGGCCCACTTCGAGAAGGCCGCCTCGGACTACTTCCCCTCGCGCGACGCCGAGCTCCTCGAGTACATGGAGCTCCTCGCCGTCTTCGAGGCCTCGAGCCGCCGGCTTCTCCCGCCCAAGTACGCCCACATGACGCCCGAGGAGCTGGACGTACGCCTCCGGCTCCTCCGGGCGACGGTCGGTACGAGAAGGTAGGGGTCCGCGGAGAAGACTACTTCGGCGCGGGTGGGTCGGCCGCCCGCGTCGACGCGTTGCTGTGGCGCCACAGGCGAACGGAGCGGCCCGCCGCGTCGACCTCGAAGCGGATCTCCTCGCCGAGCTCGCCGTCGTCGCGGATTCGCCGGAAGCGGTGCTCGCCCGCGGGCTTCAGCTTCACGAGCGCCTCGAGCGGCTTCTCGGACGGGGTCGGGAGGAGGGCGAGGCCGTCGTCCCACGGAAAGACGTTCGCCTCGCCCGCGAGCCAGTTGTCGTAGCGGCCGGCGTAGCGCGCGAACGCCGTGACGTGGGCCTTCGCCCCCTTCGGGTCGTCGAGAGCCTTCTTCACCGCCGGGGCGACGACGTCGTACGCCGTCTGCGCGTACTTCTGCGCGTCGATCCCGTTCGTGTTCGTCATGAAGACCGTCGCGATCTTCTCGGCCGTCTGAAGGAGGAGCTGGCTCTGGTAGCCCGGGCAGTAGCCGTTGTGGCCGACGAAGGTCTTTTCACCGCTCCGCCAGACCTGGAAGCCGAGCCCCCAGCTCGTCTTCCACCCGGGGTCCATGAACTGGACGCGCTGCATCTCCCGAAGCGTGTCGACGTCGAGCACCTCGGTCCTGCGGGTCGAGAAGAGCCGGAACTGCCACGAGGCGAAACGTCCGAGGTCTTCGACCGTCGACGTGAAGCCTGCCGCCGGGGCGATGCCGCGCACCTCGTACGCCGGCACCTTCTCGCGGCTGCCGTCCCGCCTCACCGCCGTGTAGCCGCTCGCCAGGCGTCCGCCCCGGTGCCTGTCGAGGTGCTCGGTCTCCGTGTCCTTCATTCCGAGCGGATCGAGGATGTTTCCCCGGATCAGCTCGGCGAAAGGCATCCCGGCGGCGGCCGCCGCGACCTCGCCGGCGAGCGTGAGGCCGAGGTTCGAGTACTGGAAGTAGGTCTCCGGCCGGTAGAGCATCTCCTGCTGAGGGACCCGCTCGCGCACCTTCTCCGCGGGGGGGAAGGGATAGCCCGGTCCGGTCCAGTACGGGACGTCCGCCTCGCGCGGGAGGCCGGACGAGTGCGTCAGGAGACCGAAGACCGTCACCGGCTCCGCCCCTTCGGGCATCCCGCCGATCGAGAACCAGGGCAGGTGCTTCGCCACGGGGTCGTCGAGGCGGAGCTTCCCGGCGTCCCTCTGCTGCATCACCGCGACGCTCGTGAAGAGCTTCGAGATGGAGCAGATGGAATACATCGTCGCGGGGGTCGCGGGCGCCTTCGTCTCGACGTGCGCGTGACCGAACCCGCGGCTCCAGAGGAGCTGCTGGTCGTGGACGACGGCCATCGAGACGCCCGGGAGCCGGCGGTAGACCTGCTCGGAATCGGCCCACGCCGTCAGGAGCGAGAGCGCCTGGACGACCCGCGGGTCGCGCGAAAGCGCCTCGGGAGAAGGCGCCTCCCGCGCCACGGCGACGGGCGGGGCGGGCGCCTGGGCGACGGCCGGGAGCGCTGGCCACGGGAGCAGAAGCGAAGCAGCGAGGAAACGGACGATCGAGGGTGTGCCCATTCGGTTACCTCCGCAGGGGTCGGCGGAGACGATCGGCCGGGCGGTTCCGCGCGTCAAGTGGTGCGGACGCCGGTCGGGTGACCGGAGGAATGAGGCCTGCTCCGGACCTGTTGCGCGCGTGCGACGAGTGCTTCTTTCGGACGGGAGGCTCGCCTCCCCGCACGAAAAGACCCTCGTATCCGTTCCGCGACGGGCGGAGAATCCCAGACCAACAGGAGGATCAATGCGAAACCGGTACCGTCGGGTCGCGGTCGCTCTGGTGTTCCTCGTCCCCTTCCTGACCATCTGCACCGCTGTCGAGGCTCAGACCGTCGCCGGGACGCTCCAGGGCACGGTGACCGACACGTCGGGCGGCCCGTTGCCGGGGGCGACGGTCACCGTCCGGAACCGCGACACCGGGCAGGAGCGCCGGGTCGTGACGAACAGCCGGGGCGCCTACACCGCGCCTCTCCTCCAGATCGGGACCTATCGCGTGGCCGCCTCGCTGGAAGGCTTCGGCACCGTCGTGCGCGAGCGGGTCGAGGTCTCCCTCAACAGCACGGCGGTCGCCAGCTTCTCCCTCACCCAGAGAGTCGCGGCCGACGTCGTGGTCGTGGCCGAGAGCTCCCAGATCAACACCGTGAACGCGGAGATCAAGGGCTCGCTCACCGCGGAGCAGATCCAGGACAAGCCCTCTCTCAGCCAGGGGAGCTTCCTCTCCCTGGCCGAGACGTTCACCGGCTTCCAGGAGAACCCGGCTTCCGGCCAGAACAACCCGACGCTCTCCTCGGGCTCCTCGATCAACTTCAACGGCACCGGCACCCGCGGCGCCACGTTCCAGATCAACGGCGTCAACAACGACGACTCCTCCGAGAACCAGAACCGGCAGGGGGTCTCGCTCGCCACGATCAAGGAGTTCCAGGTCCTCACCAACAGCTACAGCGCCGAGTTCGGGCGCGGATACGGCGCCGTCGTCCTCGTCCAGACGAAGTCGGGGACGAACGCGGTCAACGGCGAGCTGTTCGGCTACTTCCAGAACGGCGGGTGGAACGAGAAGAGCTACTTCTCGCAGACGACGCCGAAGCCGAAGAATCACCGGAACGAGTGGGGGTTCGTCGCCGGGTTCCCGATCGTTCAGAACAAGCTCTTCGGCTTCGTCAGCCTCGACCGCATCGACTACGCCGGGCAGCAGAACTACGCGCGCGACCTCTTCACCCCGGCGGAGCTGGCGCTGCCTCGCCTGACCCGCGGGAACGACACGCCGGCGAACCGGGCCTGGATCGAGGGGATCATCGGGCGCTACCCGCAGGGCGCGGTGCCGAACGACCCGCGGAGCAACCGGACCTACGCGACGCTCCAGCAGATCGACTGGCCCGACCAGGACTACTCGGCGCGACTCGACTACGACCCCGCCTCCTCCCACCACCTCACGGCTCGCTACCAGTACACCCGGAACATCCGCGAGACCGAGGACATCATCCTGGGCGAGAACGCGCTCCAGAACCACAAGCAGGTCAACGTCGGCCTCACCTGGACGCAGGTCTTCGGCGGCGCGTTCTCGGGCGAGTTCCGCTACGGCCTGGGCCTCCGGTCGACGAACGTGGACATCGCCGCCGGAAACGACACCCCGATCGTCCGCTTCACCGGGTCGCCGGTCTCGGGGACGATCCTGGGCAACGCGGGCTCCTACCCGATCAACCGGCACCAGACGGACAACCAGTTCGTCTACAACCTCTACGGGACGTTCGGAACCCGCCACTACGTCAAGGCGGGCGTGGACGTGAGGCTCCAGCAGCTGGACGACGTCGCCGACAACTTCTCGCGCGGCTACTGGACCTTCCGCGCCGTCTGCGGCGGCACCACGTACGCGACTCCCTACGCGGCGATGGTCGACGGCTGCGTCTCGACGTACCAGAAGGGATACGGCAACTTCTTCCTCGAAAACCGGGTCAACGAGTACAACTTCTACGCCGAGGACCAGTGGCAGGCCGCCGACAACCTGAGCCTCTCCCTCGGCGCGCGATTCGAGTACGTGGCGACGCCGACCGAGAAGGAGGACCGGGTCGTCTACGGGTACGAGGACAACAAGTACGTCGACCCGCGCGTCGCGTTCGCCTGGGTGCCGAGCGCCTCCGGCGGTTTCCTCGGTGCCCTCACCGGGGGGCCGGGCAACGCGTCGATTCGCGGCGGCTTCGGCATCTACCACGGCCGGATCTTCCAGTCGATCTTCTCGCAGA
>CALBDV010000676.1 GCA_937927565.1 uncultured Holophagales bacterium | reverse complement strand
TCCGCCCTCTCGCGTTCGAGGCGCAGGCTTTCGTCGGTCTGCTGCCGTTCGGAGTTCTCATCGTCGGCGAGCATGGTGGCGGTCCCTCGGTCCGCGGCGTTCACTTGACGGACATCGTGAGGTGAAGCATCGGCTTCGCCTCACCGGTGAACATCGACTCGATGTCCACGGCCCTGGCGACCAGATACACCCTTGCCCCCGTGACCTTCTCCTCTTCGGCGTCGATGTCGTGAAAGGTGGTGGACGCGAGTGTCCGATCACCGTGCCTGAGCTCGGCGCGCAGGCCGACCGTGCGGTCCCGGGAAGGTTGGACTCGAATCTTCGTCTGCAGCATGTACTCCACGACCCGCTCTTTGCCGCGACCGTCCAGCAGCCACACCTTCCTCGCTCTGCCGGGAACCACGGTCAGAGATTCGAGGCTGACCCCGTCGCAGGAGTATTCGCGGGCTGACGTGGTGATCCAGTCCTTCCCCGGCGGGAGCTCCCGGAAGTCGGGAAAGGGGATGTCGAGCACCATGGGCGATGTGAACTCGGTTCGTTTCCCGGTCTCCGCTGCCGTGGCCCCCTGGGTCGCCGTCACCTGAGCGAGAACGAATCGCGGACAGGCTGCAGCAACCACGAGCGCGAGGAATGCCGAACGCTTCATCCCAGTCCTCCGACGACCGCTTGCTGTGAGCCCGTCCGCCACTCGCGGGAAGCGCGCGCGGCGGTCATTCTAGCCTCGCAGTGCGCCGACGATCCCCCCGGAGACGTCGCCTGCCATGTACTGGACGAGGAAGGAACGGCCTGCCGCGTCCCAGGCCGGAGAGAGCGACTTGTCGTCCACCGTGCCGTACCAGGTGGACGACGTCTCCTTCTGGCTGCTCCAGCTGTACTTCACCATGAGGGCGAGGGAGGAGTCGCTGAAGATCTCGGCAGTGAAGCTCCCCTTCAGCCCGTTCAGTCCGGCGCCGAAGTCGAAAGAGCCCTCGAGGTAGAGCGAGCCTTCGGCCAGGTAGACGTTCGTGCCGGTAGCGGTGACGGCGGTTCCCGGCGAATAGGGGCTCACCACGCTGGAACCATTGAAGAAGTAGGCATACGGCGGAACCTTGCAGGTCGTCCCGTCCCACTCCAGACGGGCGATCGGCCAGAGGTAGACAGCCCCCAGGAACGACCACTTGCCCTTCGGGAACCCGGCCATCGAAGACTCCCTTCCGGCTCACCGCCTCGAGAGAGCACATCCCTGTCGACAGGCCATGGAAGGCGATCAACGGCGACAGCCGTCAAGAAGGCAATCACGTCATCGTCGCCCCTGACCTCGCCCTGATCAGGCCTGGGCCGCCGCGTCGCCCCGCCCTTCGGCGGCGGCGTACATGTCGTCGATGACCCTGCCGTAGTGCTGCTCGACGACGCGCCGCCTGACCTTCAGGGTGGGCGTGACCTCCCCGGCGTCCTGCGTCAGCTCGCGCGGCAGCAGGGCGAAGCGCTTGATCTGCTCGTATCCTGCGAGCTCGCTCGAACGCTCTTGCAGGATGCGCTCGTAGATGGCGACGACCTCGGGGTGCTTCACCAGCTCCTCGCGCGAGGTGAAGGAGATCCCGTCCCTCTTCGCACGCTCCTCGAGCGCAGGGAACGCCGGCACGATGAGGGCGCTGAGGAAATTGCGCCGGTCGCCAATGACCACCACCTGCTCGAGGAGGGGGTGACCTGCGAGCATTCCCTCGACGCGCTGGGGCGCGACGTTCTTGCCCTGCGAGGTGATGATGAGGTCCTTGATGCGGTCCGTGATGCGCAGGTAGCCGTCCGGGTCGAGCACGCCGACGTCGCCGGTCTTGAACCACCCGTCCTCGAACGCGGCGGCGGTCTCGGCGGGCTTGCCCCAGTAGCCCTTCATCACGTTGTCGCCACGCACCTGCACCTCGCCCGCATCCCCGATGCGCACCTCGCAGCCCGGGATGGGACGGCCGACGGTGCCGAAGCGGAAGGCGCCTGGCGCGTTGCAGGTGACCATGGGAGAGGTCTCGGTGAGGCCGTAGCCCTGGCAGACGAGGAGCCCGACCGACAGGAAGAACTCCTCGATCTCCTTCGCCAGCGGCGCGCCGCCGGCCGAGAAGAACCTCTTGTCGCCGCCCACGGCCTCCCGGATCTTCGAGAGGACGAGCTTGTCGGCGAGCGTGTGCTGCACTCCCAGCACCGGGCCCACGCGCCGCCCGGTACGGCTTGCGTACTCGAAGGCCGAGCCCACGCCGAGCGCCCAGCGGAAAAGCCGTCTGCGCAGGGGCGAGCTCTTCGAGACGCGGTCCTGGATGGCAGCGAAGACCTTCTCGTAGAGCCGCGGGACGCTGACCATCGCCGTGGGACGGACCTCGGGCATGGCGGTGACGGCGTCCTTGGGGTCCCGCACGTAGACGTTGGCCGCGCCACTGCGGAAGACGAAGTAGGACCAGGCCCGCTCGTAGACGTGGCTGAGGGGCAGGAAGCAGAGGCTGCGGTCCTCGGGGCCGAACTCGAAGCGCTCGTCGAGGGCGCGGAATTGCGAGGCGAAGTTGGCGTGGGTGAGCATGGCGCCCTTGCGGTCGCCCGTGGTCCCCGAGGTGTAGATGATCGTGGCGAGGTCCTCGAGCTTCGCCGCGGCCAGGCGGGCCTCGACCTCCACGGCGCTTTCCGGCGTGGCGCGGGCGAGGAAGTCCGCGAGCGACGACGAGCGATTGCCGGAGAGGCGCGTCTCCGGGTCGAACGCGACGAGCGCGGGGGGGGCCGACTCGAAGGCCACCACCTTGTCGTGCTGCTCCTGCCCGCCGACGAAGACGAGCTTCGCGCCGGCGTCGAGGAAGACCTGCTCCGCCTGCTTGCTGGTGTCCGTCGCGTAGATGGGCACGCCGACGGCACCGGCCATGAGTACGCCGAAGTCGGCGATGGCCCAGTCGGGACCGTTGGGGGCGAAGATCGCCACCCGGTCTCCTGCCGCGATGCCGGCGCTGACGAGGGCGCGCGCCATGGCCTCGACGCGCGTTGCGAGCTCGGCGTAGGTGATGGAGCGCCAATCCCGGCCGTCGCGGTAGCGCATCGCCTCCCGCGGACCGAAGCTCTTCGCCGACTCCCGGATCATGCGTGACAGATGGACCAGGGCCATGGGGCTCCTCCCTCCTCTTGCTGCGTTGCGTCCATGACACCACGATCCGTGGCAAACCGTAAGAGGTCGTTCACCGGCCCATCGCTTTTCGGCGCGCCGGACGACGCCGCACCCGTGTGGCCTGCTTCACTGCCGGCTTCGCGGCGGGCGGCGCCTTCTTCGCCGGCTCCCGTGCCGCCGCGTTCCGTGCGCGTGCGGCGAGCGCCAGCTCGCGCACGCGCTCGATGTCCGCGTCGGAGTAGGGGCCGTTGACGCCGGAGATGGCGGCGAGCTTCATCCCGTGCTTCAACCCGAGGCGGTAGATCTCGCGGACCTTCTCCCACTCGATGTCGCGGCCGACCGTGTAGCTCTCGAACCTTCCCTCCAGCGCGAGGACGATCGTCTCGGCGAGGCAGGCGTAGGCGACGTTCTCGGGCAGGCCGATGTTCTTCATCTGCACCGTGCCGGGGAGCTGGATCTCGCCGGACTCGATCACGAGGACGTCCGGGCGCTTCGCAACCTCGCTCGGCGGCAGGTCGAGCGGGCGCGCCACGTCGGTGATCACGCACCCGGGCTTGACCTTCATGATGTCGAGGATCTTCTTGCCGGCGCCCGAGGTCGCGGTGACGATCACGTCCATGTCCGCGATGTCCTTGTCGGCGCGCGACGAGAGAAACAGCCGGGCGTCGGGGGTCTCCCTGAGGATCGACTCCTTGACCGAGAGGAGCTTGGCCGTCTCGGGGGAGACCATGTAGACCTCGTCCGCGGCCATCGCCAGCAGGCGGGCGCAGACCGAGCCGATGGCCCCGGTGGCCCCCACGACCATGGCCTTCATCGCGATCTTTCCGTCGGGCTTCGGCGGGGGAAGGAGCCGCAGCCGCAGGAGCGCGTCGCGCGCCGCCCAGAGGGCTCCGGAGGCGCTGTAGCTGTTGCCGGTCGTGATCGGCAGCGGCGCCTGCCTCGCGACCGTGGCGCCCGCGTCGCCCACGACCTTGGTGAAGGCGCCCAGGCCCATGATCTGCGCGCCCAGCTGCCTGGCGATCTTCGCGGCCTCCAGGAGGCGGCGGTACGTGAACTCCGGGTCGTGGCTCATGATCTCCTTCGGCGTTCCTCCGACGGAGATGAGCCAGCCCTCGGCCTCCACGCCGGTGGGGGACCTGATGCCGGTCACCGTCGAGTAGACGAAGGGCGGCAGGTAGGCCATCGCCTTCTCGAGGGTGTCCATGAAGATCGGCGGCGACACCTGGGAGAGCAGCTCGATCGGCTTGACCTTCTTGAAGTACTCCTGCGAGAGCGGGTGGATGACGAAGGCGAAGCGGTTGACGCGCTTGAAGCCGTTGGGGTAGAGGACCCGCGGCTCGACCTCCAGCCGGGTGAGGATCTCCAGGTAGTCGTCCTCGAGGAGCTCCCCGGGGCGCTTGCCCGTCGCCGCGATGATCATGGCGTCCAGGAGGCTGGGCGCGATCACGTGGTCGAACAGGAACGGCGACCCGTCGACCACCATCGCGACGCCCTTGTCCGCGAGCCTCGCGAGGCGCTCGTCGCTGACGGTAGACGTGACGATGGTCTTGCCGGCCAGGTCCTCCCGGTCGAAATCGTCCAGATCGTGAACGGGGGCCACGACGACGGCGGCTCCGTGGATCGCCTTGCGCAGCAGGAAGCGGTTCCACTCCTTCACCGGATCCGACGACATCACCCCGGGCAGGACCCAGTCGAGCACGCGGTGGGCGCCGGCCGAGTAGAGCCGGAGCGCGTCCATCGAGGTGAGGAGCTTGGGGATGCCGAGCTGGAGCAGCGGGTCGGCGAAACTGACGTTCTGCGTGTACTCGGAAACCGTCTGCGCGAGCTTGAGGTTCGACATCCCGGAGAAGAACAGGACGTTGGCGTTCGTGAAGTAGGAGCCGAGCGTGTTCTGGACGTGGCGCACGGCCCATTCCTGCAGGATGTCGGCGAGGCGCGTCCCCGTGGTGACGGGAACGCGTGTCACGACGTCCGTCAGCTGCGTGACGTCCTTGTCGATGTCGCGTCGCGAGGGGAGCGCGTACTGGTCCTTCACGACGGCGATCCCGATCGCGTCGGCGTGCCGCTCCCAGGCCTTCAGCAGCTTGACGGTCTTGGTCGTGCTGGCGTCCGTCCCCAGGCGCCACACCTTGAGACGCTCGTCGAGGAAGTCCGTCTCGAACTCGAAGTTGTGCTCGCCCGAGCCCAGGCTGATGCCGACGGCTGTCCTCATCTCGTCCTCCCGCCAGGGCCCGTCCTCGGGTGGGTGGGCACGTCGACCCGGCGCTTCGCCCGCATCGCCCGGGCGCCCTCGGAATCGTAGCGCGAGCCGCCGCGCCTGCGTCCGCTTGCGGAGATAACATCGACCCGGGGGCTCGGGCACGAGACGGCCTCGAGGAGCTCGCGGGATGAAGACTCTGGCTCTCCTGGGCACCACGCTGGGGCTCAGCTTCACGGCAGGCCTCAACCTCTACGCCACCGTCCTGATGACCGGCCTGGCGGTCCGGATGAGCTGGGTCCAGCTGCCGCCCGGGCTCGAGGGGCTCTCGGCGCTCGCACACCCGGCCGTCCTGGGCGTCGCCGGCCTGCTCTACGTCGTCGAGTTCCTGGCCGACAAGATCCCCGCGGTGGACCACGTCTGGGACGCCCTCCACACGTTCATCCGGCCGCTCGGAGCCGTCCTGATCACCTGGACCGCCGTCGCCGGGACGAGCATGCCGCAGGCCCTCGAGGTCCCGCTCCTCCTTCTCGCGGGAGGCGTGTCCCTCTCGGCGCACGCGGGGAAGGCAGGGACCCGTCTCGCGAGCAGCAGCACCGGAGCGCATGCGGTGGGCGGCGGCATCGGCCTCAGCCTGCTCGAGGACGTCGCGGCGTTCTCCATCGCACCCCTCGCGCTCGCGTACCCCGTCGCCACGCTGGTCGTGGTCGTCGTCGGGCTGGCGCTCCTGGCTTTCGTCGCGCCTCTCGGCTGGAGGCTGCTCCGGTCACGCATGGCGGCGTTCGTCTACCTGCTGCAGCACAAGGTCGTAGACCGGCAGCTTCCTGGCCTCGACACCTCCCACCTGCCGGAGTCCGTGACCCTCGCCTTCGCCGAAAACGGCGTCTTTCCCGGAGAGGAGGGCCTCATCCTCCCCGCCTACGTGAGCTCGCTGCCCGGGATCCCGCGCTGGGCCCCCGGCTTCGTGGCGCTGGTCCCGGGCGGCGCCGTCTTCGCCTGTCGCGGCTGGCTCCGTACCCGGGTGGCGCGGGTCTCCTGGACCGATGGGAGGCCCGTGCTCGTCCCGCGCGCCACCGGGTACGTGCTTCACGCGAGATCTCCGAAGGGCCGCGCGGTCTTCACGTTCTTTCCCCTGACGGCGCCCATGGGCAGGGCACTGGAACGGACGGTGGCACGAGAGGGCGAGGGGGTGCCGCGGCCTGCCCCGGGCCCCGGAAGTCCTTCTCGAGACGTCCTGGCGTAGCGGTGAGAGGACGGACGCCGGCGCCCGGCCGATCTCCGCTTCGAGTCTGAGCCGCGTCCCCCTGCGGGAGGTCTCCACGAAGGGACATTCACTCTGGCGCAGGTCTTGCGCTCCTCTCCGGCGGGTCCATGAGGAGCGACGAGCCCGGCCGAGACCTCATGGCGGCGACTGGTCACAGGAATGTCCCGGACAGGGCTGGAGGTCACATGGAAAACAGGATGTTGCGGCGAATCTTCTTCGTGGTAGCGATGTCGGGAATTCCCTCGCTTTCGATGGCGCAGGAGCAGTTGTCTCCTGCCGAGGTCGGCAACCGGGCCCTGAGCCAGGCCCCGACCCTGACCATGGCCCAGCTCTCCGACCTCGTGGCCCCCATCGCCCTCTATCCCGACGCGCTGCTCAGCCAGGTCCTCGTCGCGAGCACGTATCCCCTGGAGGTCGTGCAGGCACAGCAGTGGCTGCGCAGGAACGAGCTCCTGCAGGGCCAGAAGCTGATGGACGCCGCCCGGCAGCAGCCCTGGGACGCCAGCATCCAGGGCCTGGTGGCCTTTCCGGACGCCCTCTCGACGCTGACCGAGGACGTCCAGTGGACCACGGCCCTGGGGAACGCCTTCCTCGCGCAGGAGTCGGACGTCATGCTCGCGGTGCAGCGGTTGCGCACGCAGGCCCAGGCGGCGGGGCGGCTCGCGTCCAATGAGCAGCAGACGGTCTCCGCCGTTGCCGAGGAAGGGCAAACCGTCATCGAGATCGTGCCGGCCGATCCGCAGGTGATCTACGTGCCGCAGTACGACCCCTACTATGTCTGGGGATCGCCGGCGTGGGGCGCCTACCCGGCGCTCTCGTACGGCTATGGCTACGGCTATGGCCCGGCAATCAACGTCGGATTCTGGTTCGGCGGCTGGTCCTGGGGCCTGGGGTGGGGCTGGGGTCCGAACTGGTACGGGGGATCCGTCTACGTCAACAACGCCTTCTTCAGGCACTGTGGCTACAACTATGGGCACCACGGCAGCTACCACGGCGGCCACAACGGCGGCCACAACGGCGGATACGACGGAGGCCACTCCGGCGGGAAGCAGGCCGGAGGACATGCCGGCCGGGAGAACTGGCAGCACGACGGGGGCCACCGCAAGGGAGTTCCCTACGCGGGCGGCGGGCGCGCCGGTCAGAATCGCGGGGGCTCGCAGGCATCGCGGTCCACGATGACGAACTCCGGGACCCCGATGCGGTCGGGGAACCTGGCGACGTCGTCGTCCGGGAGCCGAACGACGACTTCGGGTTCCCGAGGCGGTGGAACGGACCAGGGTTGGCGAACCGGGAACCGGACGGAAGTGTCGGGGCTTCGGCGCGGTGGAACGGATCAGGGTTTGCGCGCCGGGAACCGGACGGAGGTGTCGGGTTCCCGTGCTGCCGGGACGGATCAGGGTTGGAGGACCGGGAGCCGGACGACGGCGTCGGCACCTCGCAGCGGCGGGTCGGATCAGGGTTGGCGGGACGGGAGCCGGACGATGGCGTCGGCCCCTCGCAGCGGCGGAGCTGATCGAGGGTGGAGTTCGTCGGGAGAGCAGCAGCGCCGTTCGCAGGGTGCGTCGCAGAGCCAGGGCCCGTCGGCGCGCTCTTCGGCCTCGTTACCTCGCAGCTTCGCTCCGGCGCCTCGCTATTCGGCTTCGTCGCCCCGGAACTCGGCTCCGTCGGGGAGCTATTCGGCCCCATCGAGGAGCTATTCGTCCCCGTCGCGGAGCTATTCGGCTCCTTCGCGTTCGTCTACGTCCTCGGCCCCGACGCGCGGATTCCAGACAGCACCGCGAATGTCCTCGTCCGGCGGCGCCGGGCGAAGCTCCGGAGGCGGAATGTCGCAGAGGTCCGGCGGCGGCGGAAGCTCGCGCGGATCGGCCGGAGGCCGCAGCTCGGGCGGGCGCTCGTCCGGTGGGGGCCGCCGCCACTGACCCCGGCCAACCCGAAGTCGGAGAGCTGCCTCCGGGACGGGCGGGAATCACCCGTTGTGAAGGGGGAGTGCGGGCCAGCCGGCAGCGAGGGATTCGTGCACGAAGGAGATCGCCCGGGAGACGGCGTCGGGGAGGATCTCGCCCCTGGCGAGCCAGGCGGTGACGGCGGCCGAGAGGAGGCCTCCGGCGCCGCAGGCAGGGGGGACGTCGGAGCGGGAGCTCTCGAAGCGGTGCCAGGTCCGGCCGTCGAGGAGACCGTCGACGACGGTCTCACCCTCGGCACAGCCTCCGGTGACGAGGACGGCGGAGGGGCCCAGTGCCTGGATCCGACGCGCGGCGACCTTCGCCTCGGCTTCGCTTCGGATCGCGAACCCGGCGAGGGCGGAGGCTTCCAGGAGGTTCAAGGTCACGAGAGCGGCGGAAGGGAGGAGGTCCCGGACGACGGCGTCGACGACGGTTGAGCGAAGAAGGCGGACCCCCGACCGGGGGACGAAGCCGGGGTCGACGACGACGGGGACGGAGACGGAGGCCAGTGCCCTCGCGACGGTCCTCACCGCGGGGACAGTCGTCAGGACACCGACCTTCACGGAGGAGGGGGGGCGGGCCGAGAGAGCTCCCTCGAGGGATGGACGCAGGATACCCATGGGGGCGTCGTACGCCGGCCCGGCCCGACGGATGCCGAAGACGGTCAGCGCCGTGACGACCCCCGATCCGAGGATCCCGAGGGCTTCAAAGGCGAGAAGGTCCGCCGCGAGAAGGCCTCCGCCCGGGTCGGTGGCCGAGATCGCGAGAGCCGACGGAACTGCCATCCGCGTGAGTTTAGACGCCCCTCCTGTTATTCTCGCCTTCCGGGAGGATGTTAGAAAGTGGCTGAAGAAACGCACGTTTCGACCCCGCTGGTGGCCGG
The DNA here is from genome assembly GCA_937927565.1 of uncultured Holophagales bacterium. Classification (GTDB taxonomy): domain Bacteria; phylum Acidobacteriota; class Thermoanaerobaculia; order UBA5066; family UBA5066; genus UBA5066. Next base: position 5,706 of record CALBDV010000676.1, on the reverse strand, counting down.
CGCGCCGGCCCCGTCGTTCACTCTTCCCGGTCGGTCCGGGAACACGGTCTCGCTGGCCGACTTCGCCGGGAAGGGCTTCGTCCTCGTCTACTTCTACCCGAAGGACGACACCCCCGGATGCACGAAGGAAGCCTGCAGCCTTCGAGACGGTTTTGCCGGCCTCCGCGAGGCGGGCGTCGCCGTCCTCGGGATCTCGCCCGATGGTGCCGATTCGCACAACGCGTTCGCGGAGAAGTTCTCTCTGCCGTTCGAGCTGCTGACGGACGCCGATCATTCGGTCCACGAGGCGTACGGGGTCTGGGGAAAGACTGCGTGGGGCGTCGGTACGATCCGCAAGTCCTTCCTCGTCGGTCCCGACGGAAACCTCGTCCACGTCTTCGAGAAGGTGGATGTCGAGCACCACGCCGACCAGGTCCTCGCCGTTCTGAAGCCGTCCCCGGCGGCGGAGGCGAAGGCCTCCGTCGAAGCGGCGGTGGAGGCGGCTGGCACCGCCGTCAACGCGGCCGTGAAGGAAGCGAAGAAGGCCGTGAAGGGCGCAATGAAGTCGCCCGAGATGAAGGAGGCGGTCGCCGCTGCGAAGCAGGCCGTCGCGGACGTGAAGAAGCAGCCCGCCGTCAAGAAGGCTGTAGCGACCGCCGAGAAGGCGGTGGCCGGCGCGAAGAAGGCCGTCGCCGACGTGCGCAGGAAGCCGGCGGTGAAGCGGGCCGTGGCCGATGCGAAACAGGCTGTCGCCGGCGCGAAGAAGGCCGTGGCGGACGTCCGGAAGAAGCCCGCCGTGAAGCGGGCCGTGGCAAGGGCGAAGAAGGCCGTGGCCGATGCGAAGAAGCGACCCGCCGTGAAGAAGGCCGTCGCGTCGGTGAAGAAGTCCGTCAGGAAGGCGGTCGCGAGCGCGAAGACCGCTGCCGCGAAGAAGCCGCAGGGCGCCCTCGCGAAATTCCTGGCTCTGGTGACGCCGAAGAAGGCTGCCCCGAAGAAGCCGGCGCCGGCGAGGCCGAAGAAGGTTGCCCCGAAGAAGGCGGTTCCGGCGAAGAAGAAGGTCGTGCCCGGGAAACCCGCGATGAAGAAGCCCGCCCCCACGAAGCCGGCGGCGAAGAAGACGGTCGCGAGGAAGCCCGCGGCGAAGAAAGCCGTCTCGCGGAAGGTCGCGCCGAAGAAGCCGGCGCGAAAGAAGGCCGCGCGCCGCTGAATGGAGAACGCCCCCGCGGAGAGGTTCCGGGTGACCGATCGGGCACTGGTGGCGATTCGCGCCGCCGGGCTCGATCCGGCCCGGACATTCCTCGTCGTCCAGCACGTCCTCGGTTGCGGCGGATCGGGCTATCGAATCCTGTTCCGTGAGACGCCGCTCGACGGAGGTACGTTGACGGACGGCCCCGAGGGCCTGCGGATCTCACTCTGCCCCTACTCTCATCGCCGCCTCGAAGGGGCGGCGCTCGACTACGACCTCGAAAAGGAGACCGAGGGCTTCTGGCTCGACCATCCGGACGCGGCGTTCGCCGCGTTCTGCTGAGCGAGTCCGGCCCCGACCGCGCGCATGTCCAAGGACAAGATTTCCCGGAAAGACCTGAAGGAAAACGAGCTCGAGCACGCCCTCGTCGGGGCGCGCGACTACGTCGTCAGCCACGAGGCGGGAGCCAAGAAGTGGACGGTGATCGCCGTCGCCGCCGTCGTGCTCGTCGGCCTCGTCTGGGGCGGCCTCGCGCTGCGAAGCCGTCGGCTCGACGCACGCCTCTCGGCGGTGCTCTCCGTCTTCGACGCTCCGCTCGTCGCGGACGGGGCGGGGGCACCTCCCGGCGTGACCGTCTACAAGGACGCCGCCGAACGGCTCGAGGCTGCGAAGAAGCAGCTGCGGGAGCTCGCGGCCGATGCACCCGGCTCGACGCCGGGACAGGTGGCCCGGACGATGCTGCTCGCGCTCGAAGGAGGGCCGACTCCCCCCGCGAAGCTGCTCGACGGCGCCCGCGACCTGGCGAAGCGGGATCCCGGGTCGATCGCCTCGGGAGTCGCGGCCCTGTCCTATCTCGACGCCGAGGCGGCTGCGGGACGGGTGAAGGAGGCGATCGCCTCGGCGAAGGGCTATCTCGAATCGGCCGAGCCGCCTCTACCGAAGGACGTCCTCCTGTTCACTCTCGCCCGTCTCTACGAGAAGGACGGCCAGCTGGCGGAGGCGAAGACGAGCTACCAGCGGGTCGTCTCCGACTATCCCGACTCGCCGATGCGATTCGAGGCGCAGCAGAAGGCCCAGGGACTCTAGGACTCCTCGCGGGGCGCTCGGGAATCGGACCCGGGCGCCCTGAGGAACCGGAAAAGCGGGTCGGACGGCGCCGGGAAGGCCCTTCTCGGGTATCCTTCCCGGATCGCCTCGCACCGACCCCTCCAGGCGCTCGCCGTCGTCTTCGTCCCCCGGGCTCGGGCCGGGGCTCCGGAGTCCGCTCGGTGATCCTCTCTCGAGGGCAGGTTCGCGAGGCGGTGCCGCACCAAATCTGACCGCGTCTTCAGGAGGACTTCTTGGACCGTTTCACCGGTTTCATCGGGCTCGCCGTCATCCTCCTCGCCTGCATCGCGCTCTCCCACGACCGAAAGCGCATACGCTGGGCGACGATCGGCTGGGGGGTCGTCCTCCAGTTTGCCCTCGGGTGGCTCGTCATCTCCTGGAAGACCGGGGCCAGCGCCCTGAAGGCGTTCTCCGACGGGATCACGGGGGCCATCGCCTTCTCCGACAAGGGGGCCGAGTTCGTCTTCGGCTGGCTCTCGGATCCCGCCATCGGAGGGCAGATCGGGGCGAAGACGGGCATCGACTTCTCGCCCTTCATCTTCGCGTTCAAGGTGATGCCGATCGTCATCTTCATCGCGTCGTTCTTCACGATCCTCTACTACCTCGGCGTCATGCAGAGGGTCGTCCAGGTCTTCGCGGTCGTGATGACGAAGCTGCTCCGGATCTCCGGCGCCGAGTCGCTCGCCGTCTCGGCCAACATCTTCATCGGGCAGACGGAGGCGCCGATCATCGTCGCGCCCTACATCCCGAAGATGACGAAGTCCGAGCTGCTGACGATGATGACGGGCGGGATGGCCCACATCTCGGGGGCGGTCCTCCTCGCCTACGCGGCGATGGGCGTTCCCGCGGAGTACCTCATCACCGCATCCGTCATGGCGGCACCGGCGACGATCGTCATCGCGAAGCTTCTCCGTCCCGAGGTCGAGGAGCCGGCGACGGCGGGCGCCGTGAAGGTGAAGATCGAGCACGAGCACGCGAACGTCATCGAGGCGGCCGCGGGCGGCGCCTCGCAGGGCATGTCGCTCGCGATCAACATCGTCGGCATGCTCATCGCCTTCATCGCGCTCGTCTCCCTCTTCAACGGCTTCCTCGGGTGGGTCGGGACCTTCATCGGCTTCCCGGCGGCCGGTCCGGGAGTCGACCCGGCGACGACCCTCTCGGTCCAGTGGCTCTTCTCGAAACTGCTCTGGCCGCTCGCGTGGGTGATGGGCGTGCCGTCCGTCGACTGCTCGAAGGTCGCGCGCCTCATCGGCTTCAAGACCGTCATCAACGAGTTCGTCGCCTACGCCGAGATGACCAAGATTCCGATGTCGGAGTGGACGGAGAAGGGGCGGCTCATCGCCTCGTTCGCCCTCTGCGGCTTCGCGAACTTCTCCTCGATCGGCATCCAGATCGGCGGCATCGGTGGGCTCGCCCCGTCGCGCAAGGGCGACATCGCACGGCTCGGCCTCTGGGCGCTCCTCGGTGGGTCGCTCGCGACGTTCATGAGCGCGACGATCGCCGGCATCCTCCTCGGCTGAGACTAAGGAGACAGCTATGGACACGCGCTTCGCCGAGACCGTCGAGTTCCTGCGGGCCCGGATCTCCGTACCGCCCGTCGTCGGCGTCATCCTCGGTTCCGGCCTCGGCGACTTCGCCGCGGCCGTCGAGGACCGGCTCGAGATCCCCTACGCGCAGATCCCCGGGTTCCCGGCCTCCGCCGTCGTCGGTCACGCCGGGACCCTCGTCGCCGGAACGCTCGCGGGCGTCCCGATCGTCGTCCTCTCGGGCCGGATTCACTTCTACGAGGGTCACCCGATGTCGTCCGTCGTCACGCCGGCGCGCGTCCTCGGCCTCCTCGGCTGTCGCGACGTCGTGGTGACGAACGCGGCGGGCGGCATCGACCAGTCGTTCTCGGCAGGCGATCTGATGCTCATTTCCGATCACATCAACCTGTTCGGTACGAACCCCCTCATCGGGCCGAACGACGAGACGTTCGGTGCCCGTTTCCCCGACATGTCCGACGCCTACCGCTCCGACCTGAGGAAGCTGGCGAAGGCCGTGGCGCGGCGGGTGAAAGTGCCGCTGAAGGAAGGGGTCTACGTCGGGGTCACCGGGCCGTCGTACGAGACGCCGGCCGAGATTCGGGCCTTCCGGGCGCTCGGGGCGCACGCCGTGGGGATGTCGACCGTTCCCGAGGTGATCGCGCTCAGCCACATGGGCGTCGGCGTCGTCGGGGTCTCCTGCATCACGAACATGGCTGCGGGCGTCCTGAAGCAGCCCCTTCGCCACGACGAGGTCCTCGAGACGACCCGGCGCGTGAAGGACCGCTTCGTCAGGCTCCTGACCGCTCTCGTCGCCGCGATAGGCGAGGGTCGCTCGCCCGACCGGCTCGTCGTCGTCCCGTCGCGGAAGGGCCCGGCGGGCGCCGCCAGGGCGAAGGCGGGAGCGAAGCCGAAGCCGGGACCGAAGGCGAAGGTCCGGACGAAGGCGGCCGCCCGGCGCCCGGCGCCAGCCAAGGCCGCGCCGCGCCGGAGGCGGTGACGCCGTGGTTGCCGGTCGCCTGACCCCCGAAGAGCGAGACCTCCTCGTCGCCGCCGCCACCGCGGCGCGCGAGAAGGCCGCTGCTCCCTATTCCCACTTCCACGTCGGCGCGGCGCTCCTCGCCGCGGACGGGCGGGTCTTCCAGGGCTGCAACGTCGAGTCGGCCAGCTACGGCCTGACGATCTGCGCGGAGCGGACCGCGGTCTTCAAGGCGATCTCCGAGGGGGTCCGTGGCTTCCGGGCGGTGGCCGTCGTCACCGGCGCCGACGAGCCGACGTCCCCCTGCGGCGCCTGCCGCCAGGTCCTCTGGGACCAGTGCCGCGACATCGCCGTCGTCATGGCCACGACGGGAGGCGCGATCGAGGAGACGACCCTCGCGACGCTCCTCCCCCGGGCATTCGAGCTCTGAGAGGGGACGTGATGCGAAACGCCGCCCCTCTTCTCGCCCTCCTCCTCGCCCTCCCCGCGGCCGGCGCTTCGCCCTCGGCGGCGATCCCGGCGACGAAGGCCCCGTGCGACCTCGTCGTCGTGGCGGGTTCCGCGCTCCCGATGGACGCCGCGTTCACCGTGCGGGGAGAAACGGCCGTCGCGATCCGCGACGGAGAGATCCTCGCCCTGGGAACCCCGGCCGAGATCGACGCCGCGTACCTTCCGAAGGAACGGCTCGTGAGAGCGGGCGGCGTCCTCCTCCCGGGCTTCGTCAACGCGCACACCCACGCCGCGATGAACCTGCTGCGCGGCATCTCGAACGACCAGCCCCTCATGGAGTGGCTCACGAAGTACATCTTCCCGGCCGAGGGGAGGAACGTCTCGCCGGCGTTCGTGAGGGCCGGAACGGACCTCGCCTGCCTCGAGATGATCCGGGGCGGGACGACGACGTTCGCCGACATGTACTACTACGAGTCGGACGT
>CALBDV010000675.1 GCA_937927565.1 uncultured Holophagales bacterium | reverse complement strand
GCCTTGAAGAGGAGGAGGATGACGACCAGGATCACCATCCACAGGAGTACGTTCTTTACGGTCGTGCTCAAAAGGTCACCCTTCCCGGCAATCTACGGCGCCGGGACGGCCGCGGATCAGCCCCGGACGACCTTGATCGGTCCGGTGGCCTGCGCGAAAGGAGAGTCGCCGGGCGTCCTCACTTTCGCGATGAACGGGAAGTTGCCCCCTTCGCCGGCGAACTCCATTCCATACCCGACGAGAACGCCGTCCTCGGAGGGGAACAGGACGTAGTCGACGAGGAGTGAGCTCTTCCGCTCCTGGGGTCGGTCGACGATGGCGGCGAAGCGGATCGAGGTCGGTCCCTCCTCGCGCAGCTGGTCGGCGAGGTAGCTTTCGATGATCCCGCTCCGGATGACGTCCTTGAGGATGATGATGTCGGCCCCGCGGACGTTGAACGGCGTGACGAAGTGGAAGTCGACGATCTCCTCCTCGCCGCCGCGGATCACGTCGATGTACTCGAGGCGGACCGAGCGGGGGAGCGTTCGGGCCAGATCGGAGGCGAAGAGCGCGGCTCCCTTGAGAATGGCGATCAGGACGATCGGCGTCTCGGGGAAGTCGCTCGCGATCCTCTGACCGATCGACTGGACGCGGTGGGCGATCTCGGCCGGCGAGAACCGCTCGTCGTAGAGAAGGTTCATGGAATCAGTCTAGCAGGGGGCGTGAGCCGGACCGTAAGGCGATCTGCGGCGATCCGGCGGCCCGCGAAGGCCTCGCGAAAGGCAGGCTCCCCGGCGGCCAGGCGATCGAGGATCCGGTCCACCTGCGCACGACCCGGGCGGCGCCCATCCCCTCCGGCGGCCCGGACGAGGAGCCGGCCGGCCGACTCCCGTTCGAGGCCCGTCAGGAGCGCCCGGGGCCAGGGCCCTTCGAGCGGGGCGGCGTGAGAGGCGAGGGCGGCCTCGATGCGCGCGTCGATTCGGGCCAGGCGCCCGGTCAGAGCCTCGGCGGCGCGGGCGAGGCGGGCGGTGACCCCGGGCCACCGTGCCTCGAGGCCGGGGAGGACCCGGTGGCGGATCCGGTTCCGGGCAAACCTCTCGTCGGTGTTCGAGGCGTCCTCCCGCCAGGGGTTCCCCTCGGCCCGGAGGAAGTCCCGGAGATCCTCGCGCCGGAAGGGGAGGAGAGGCCGGACGACGCCGTCGGATCTCCGGGCACGGACGCCGCCCCGGGAACGGCCGAGCCGCCGTTCGAGGTGGAGGAGGACCGTCTCGGCCTGATCTTCCAGGGTGTGCCCGGTCGCCAGGAGCGTTCCGGGCCCGAGGTCGCGTCCGAGCGCCAGGAGCGACTCGTACCGGAGGCGCCGGGCCGCGGATTCCAGGCTTTCCCCCGTGTGGCGAAGCTCTCGCACCGGGAAGCTCCGGAAGACGAAAGAGAGGTCGAGCGCGGCTGCGAGGTCCGCCGCGGCGCGTGCGTCCCGGTGGCCCTCGGCTCCGCGCAGCTGGTGGTCGACGTGGAAACCGAGGAGAGGTATGCCCCTGAGCTTCGCCTCCCCGGCGAGGAGTACGAGCAGGGCGTTGGAATCGCCCCCGCCCGAACAGGAGGCGACGAGGGCCGTCGCCCCGTCCAGGAGGCCGGTCGCCGCGAGGTGGCGGGAAAAGGCGTCGCGCAGGGAACCAGGCCCCGGAGAACCGGGGGAGGAGTCGTTCGGCACCCGCGGATCGTAGGCGAGACGGGACGGCTGGTGAGAGTTGGTGGCGATGGGCGGACTCGAACCGCCGACACGGGGCTTATGAGACCCCCGCTCTACCGACTGAGCTACATCGCCACGAGCCGGCCGCAGAGCCGCGAATGGTACCAGACTCGGGAGCTATGATATCGGCATGACCCTCGAGAACGAAGGCGATGACGCCCTGGGCGAAGTCTGCGGGCGTTGCAACCGGATCTGCGAACCGGGCGAGCTGGAGAAGTGCCCCGTGTGCGGTCACATCTTCTGCCTCTACTGCGTCTACCGGGTCGGCTCCCGGAATTACTGCAGCCGGGCGTGCGGCGATTCGTTCTTCTTCGGGGACGCCGACGACGACGAAGACCTTCCCGAGGAATGACGTCGGCGGTCGCATGAGGAACCCCTAGTGGAGGCGCTCTTCCTCTTGCTGGCGGTGGTGCTCGTCCTGGCGCCGGTCGTTTCCCTCGTCGTCGCCCTCGTCACGAAGAGCCGTCTGACGAAGCTCGAGGAACGCGCGGGAGAACTGGAGAGGGCGAACGGGCGCCTCGAGAGGCACGTCCTCGAGTTGAGGGCCGCGCTTCACGCACCGCGGGTCGCCCCTGGCCCCCAGGCGGGACCGTCCGTTCCCGTTCCCGGTCCTGTCCCCGTCCCGGCGCCGGCCCCCCCTCCGCGGGCCTGGCAGGCTCCTCCCGTTCCATCGGCGCCCCCGCCCACACTGGTCCCGCCGGCAGCACCGGTCGTAGCAGCCCCACCCGTTCTCCCGGTCGGCGCTCCGGCCCCTGCTCCATCCGGGCCCCGCCCGTCGCCGTCGCCGGACGATACCGACGAGCTTCCGATCGCCTCCGCGCCCCCGCCGGCGCCCCTGCCGGTTCCGCCAGTCGTGCCGCTACCACCACCACCCGTCCCGGGCCTCCCGGTCCGGCCCGTCGGCGCTGCCCCGATTCCGCCCGTTGCCGGGTCACCGCGACCGGCGGCTTCCTTTCGTCCGGCCCCCCCGCCCCGGG
>CALBDV010000674.1 GCA_937927565.1 uncultured Holophagales bacterium | reverse complement strand
TTCACGACGGAATAGGTCTTGTCGGAGAGCTGGTCCTTCAGGACGTCGTCGGATGTCCTGGGTAGCTTGTTGCGTTCCTTGCACGCCAGCGCGCAGGCACCACAACCGATGCAGCGAGTCGTATCGAGAAGCAGTCCCTTGGTCTGCGGCTTCAACATGAGCCTCCGTACCCCCCGGGGGCGGACGTTGGGTCCGCCCGTAGAGAGATCAGCAAACCCGAAGCCAAAGTGTTGAGAATCTTCTATCTCACTAACGGGGTTTAGTTTACATCCGCAAACGAGAGATCCGGCCCAAGGAGATGTGGAGAAGTTCAACATCAACCGATTCACCACTTAGTCTAAGTGCTTGCACTGAATTGATTTGCACGTCGACGAAGAAGTGATGAGAAATCCCGCGTTTCGTTGAAATTCTCAACGTTGCGGGGCGATTTCCTACACGTTGAATCCCGGGGCGTGGTGTTTCTCCACGCCCCGGGGCCTGGTTCGGACTCGAGTCAGCGGTCGACGCGGGGAGGAACCGGCGCCTTCGGCGCGCCGCCGGGCTTCTTCGACAGAGCCTCGAGGAGGATCTCCAAACCTTTCTCGAGGCTCGGGTCGCCCCCGGCGAGGCGTTTCTCGGCGACGTCGAATACTTCCACGTCGGGTGCGACGCCTTCGTTCTCGACGACCCAGCTGCCTTCACGGTCGTAGATCCGGAACGTCGGAACGTCGACGCTGCCGCCGTCGACGAACGTCGCATTGCCGGAGAGGCCTATCAGTCCGCCCCACGTGCGGGTCCCGACGAGAGGTCCGAGCCCTTCCTTGCGGAAGAACCAGGGAAGCGCGTCGCCTCCCGAAGCGGAGTAGCCGTTGATGAGCATCGCTTTCGGGCCGTCGTGGGCGAATCCGGGCGTGCGCATGGCGTCGACCCCTCGGCGGGCCCAGAAGGCGAGAGTCGTCCTGGAGAGCATCTCGATCATCCGGTCGGGGATGAAGCCGCCACCGTTGTAGCGGTCGTCGATCAGCAGGGCCGGCTTGCCCGCCTGCGAATAGAAGAGCTTCTGGAGCATCCGGTTGCCGGCGAGGGCGGTGTCGGGGAGGTGGATGTAGCCGACCCTTCCGCCGGAGAGGCGATCGACGAGCGCGATCCGGCTCTTCACCCAGTCGAGGTAGCGCAGTCCCTGCTCGCTCGCCACGGTCCTCACGGTGACGGTCCGGGCGCCTTCGCGGGCGGGCACCCGGTTCACGAGGAGGGTCACGGCGCGCTTCGCCTTTCCCTCGAGAAGGCGGTAAGGGTTGTCCGACGTCGTCAGGTCGGTCCCGTCGATGGCGAGGAGGAACTCCCCCTCCGCGACGCTCACGCCCGGTTCCGTGAGGGGTGAGCGGGAGCCCTCGTCCCAGTTCTCGCCGGGGAAGACCCTGGAGATCCGGTAGCGCCCGGCCGGATCCGCCTCGAACTCGCATCCCAGGAAGCCTCCCGGTATCCGCTCGACCTTCGGCTCGTCGCCGGAAGAGACGTACGTGTGGCCCGCCTCCAGCTCCGAGACGAGCTCGCCGAAGAGGAAATCGAGGTCGGCCCGGTGCGCGACGTACGGGACGAGCGCTCCGTAGCGGGCCACGAGGACCGGCCAGTCGACGCCGTGGAGCCCGGGATCGTAGAACCAGTCCCGGACGATACGGGTCCCGTCCGTCCAGATCTGGGCCCACTCGGTGCCGAGGTCGAGCTTCACGCGGAGTCCGGAGAGGTCGAGCTTGCCGGATCCGGACGAGAGCCCGGCGCGGGCTTCGCAGATGCCACGGTCCTTCCCGGAGTGCCAGAGGAGCTTCTTCCCGTCGGCCGAGAGGGTGTAGGAGGCGACGGAGTCGAGGACCTTCTCCTCCTTCCGTTCCGCCAGGTCGTACCGGTAGAGAGCCTCGTCCTCATCGCCGCCCCGGAGGTAGAAGGCGGCGTCGGCCGTCGCGGAAAGGGCGCGGATCTCGTCGGCCTTCACACCCGGAAGGGCGACTGTTCGGGCAGCGAAGCCGTCCCCGAGGACTCCGACGCGGGCGGGAGCTTCGGTCTTCGCCTCGACGGCCTTCCCCTTCCCGGCCCCCTTCGCCGCGTCCTTGCCGGCGTCCGCGGCGGGAGCGTCCTTCCCCTTCTCCTCGTCGCTCTTCGGCGGGAAGAGGTGGGGAGCGGAGGGAGTCAGGGCCGCCACGTAGACCCGCGTCGCCTTCGGGTAGACGTAGGAGAACTCGAAGGCGCTGAAGGTCGGGGCGTAGTCGCGGTTCGAGAGGAAGAAGAGGTGCTTCCCGTCGGCCGAGAATGCGGGAGAGAAATCGGCCGTGAGGCCGTCGCCGAGGGGCATTGGCTTGCCCCCTTCGAGCGATGCGGCCCATATGCCGGGGAGGCGCGTCGGGTAGCTCTTCTCGTAGACGAGCCAGCGGGAGTCGGGGGAGAAGGAGTAGACGTCGATGTCCTCGAAGCCGCTCCGGTCCGCGTCCGTCACCTTCGCCGTCGCCACGTCGACGACGCGCAGGCGCTGGCTCCGGTCTCCCCAGGCGATCTTCTTCCCGTCGGGGCTGAAGACGGGGGCGAACTTCCAGGGGGCCCCGTCGGTCGTGAGGCGGCGCGGCGCCCCGGACCCGTCCTGCGGGCGGATCCAGATCTCGTACTCGCCGGTCTCGTCGGAAAGGTAGGCGATCCACTTCCCGTCGGGCGACCAGGCCGGGTCCCTCTCCCGGACGGAGGGCGTCGCCGTCAGGTTCCGGGTAGCTCCGTCCTTCGCCGGGACGGAGTAGAGGTCGCCGCGGGCGTCGAGGACGACGCGCGCACCGCTCGGCGAGAGGGCCGTCCCGGCGACGTTCGGCGAGACGTCGCGGAAGGCAGGCACCCTCGCGGCGTGGTCGGAGCCGAGGGTGATCGGGATGCGCGCAGCCTTTTCCGTCGCCAGGTCGAGCGTGAAGAGGGCCCCGCCGTTCATGAAGACGATCTTCCCGTCGCCGAGGCTCGGCCAGAGGACGTCGAA
>CALBDV010000673.1 GCA_937927565.1 uncultured Holophagales bacterium | reverse complement strand
TCCCCCTTGTAGGGGTAGTAGCCGCCGTAGCCACGCCCGGGAGCCGGCAGGTTGTTGATGAGCACTCCGAGCACCCGCGCCCCCGAGCGCGACAGCTTGTCGCGCGTCCGCACCACCAGCTCGCGAGCGGTCGCGCCCCCCTTCACGCAGAGGACGACCCCGTCGCAGAGGTTCCCGAGGATGAGCGCGTCGGCCACAGCCTGCACGGGGGGGGTGTCGATGAGGACGTGGTCGAAGACCCCCTTCTGGATCTGGAAGAGCTTCTCCATCCCGTCCGAGGCGAGGAGCCCGGAGGGGTTCGGCGACACCGGACCCGCCGTGAGCACCGACACCCCCGGCAGCTTCGTCGCCTGGATCGCCTTCTCCAGGTCCGCCCCCTCGGCCAGCACGGAGACGAGCCCCACGCGGTTCGAAACGCCCAGCACCTCGTGGATGCGGGGCTTGTGCAGGTCGGCGTCCACGATGAGCACCCGCCGCCCCAGCTGCCCGAGGACGACCGCCAGGTTCACGACGGTGGAGGTCTTCCCCTCGCCCGGCAGCGACGACGTGACGACGAGCGTCTTCCACCCGCCCGCCCGCGCCAGGAGGAGCGACGTCCGGAAGCTCCGGTACGCCTCCGCCACCACCGACCGCAGCTGCAGGTGCGGCAGCAGCTCGATGGCCGGGGCCTCCGCCGCCTTTCCCTCGCCTTCGGGCTTCTTCTTCCGCACCCCGTACGCGTATCGGCCGTAGCCGTAGCCCTTCCCGGTCGAGTCGCTCACCGACGGGATCACCCCCAGAGCCGGCAGCTTCAGCAGCGCCTCCACCTGCTCGGCGCTCCGGATGCTCCGGTCGAGGTACTCGAGGAAAAACGCCAGCCCGAGGCCGGCCACGAGACCGAGGAAGAGCCCCAGCATCGCGTTCTTCCGGTACGACGGCGAGAAGCGCCCAGACGGCGGCAACGCCCGGTCGACCACGCGAATGCTCGACTCGCGCGTCCCCTTCATGCGCGACATCATCTCCGTCTCGCTCTGGCGCTTCAGCAGCGTGTCCATCAGCGCCCGCTTCGTGGAGACCTCCACGCGCAGGTTGTTGTACTCGACGGCGTTGCTGTTCAGCGTCATCGCCTCGGCCTTCTGGCCGCGGAGGACGTCCTTCAGGCTCTCCTCGCGCCGCTGCGCCGTCTGGAAGTCGGCCTTCGCCTGCTCGCGCGCCTTGGCCACCGTCTCCTCGACGACCGTCGCCAGGTGCTCCTTCCCCTTCTGGATCTGCGCGCGGAGCTGCTGCATGGCCGGCCACTCCGGCTTGTAGACGTTCAGCTTCTCCGAGTACTCCCGCTCCAGCTTCAGGAGGTCGTTTCTCAGCTGCGTGACGAGGCCCCCCGAAAGGCTCTCGGCCATGGCGTCGGGCTTCGCGTTCTGCAGCTCGTAGTACCGCGCCTCTTTCGAGATCCGGTCGCCCAGCGCCTCGGCGTAGTCCTTGTTCAGCGACTCGAGCTTCTGGAGCGTCGAGTTCTGCGTGGGGTCGATGGAGACGATGTCTTTCTGCCGGCCGTAGGCCTGCAGCTCGCGCTCCTTCTCCTCGATCTCCCCCTTCACCTGCTCCACCTGCGCCGTCAGGAACTTCGTCGCCTGGCTCGCCATGTTGAAGCGGGCCTCGAGCGTCCACTCGATGTAGGCCTCGGCCACCGCGTTCGCCACGTCGGCCGCCGTCCTCGGCTTCAGCGCCACGTAAGACAGCTCCACCAGGTTCGTCCCGCGGATCGGCGCCGTCGAGACGCCCCCCTGCACCCTCGCCGCCGCCTGGGCGATCGGCCCGCTCTCCTCGGTCTCCGCCACTGCCGCAGCTCCGGCCTTCCGAACCGCTCCCGAGAGCTTCGGGACGAAGTCGGGGTCCTCGGCCAGGTTCAGGCGCACCGCGGCCCGGCGGGCGATCTCGCGGCTCCGCATCAGGCGCGTCTGGGTGGGGATGAACTCCGGGTTGTACCAGTCGTAGTACTGCTGCCCCCCGATGTCGACCGGGCTCCCCCTGTCCTTCTCCACGTTGATGACGACCGTCGCCCGGTAGAGCGGCGTCGTGAGAATCGTCTTCCCGGCAGCAGCCACCAGCGCCGCCGCCACGCAGACGGCCACGATGCGCCACCGCTTGACGACGATGGCCCAGTACTCCGCGAGGTGGACCTCGCGCGGGGCGTCGTTGAAATCGTCTTCGAACCGTTCCTGCACCTGCGACATCAGAAGAACGACTCCTTCACGACGACCACGTCGTCACCCTTCAGCGTCGGGTCGGGGTCCTTCCCCGAGACGATCCGCCCGTAGTTGGCCTCGATCTCGGCGTCCTTGCCGTCGGGCCCGCGCCGCTTGATCCGGATGCTCCCCCGGGCCGCCCGGTCCGTCAGCCCGCCGGCCTTCGCGATGACGGAGAGGAGCGTGATCCGGTCGTCCGAGTCGAAGTCCAGGGCGCCCGGGGTCCGCACCTCGCCGAGACAGAAGACCCTCACCGGCGTCCGGGCCGGGATGTTGATGACGTCCGACGGGTAGATCGTCACGTTCCACTTCGGCGAGGGGTTGACGAAGAGGTCGTCCGTCGCGATCTCGAGCCGGTCGCTGAGGCCGTTCTCGCTCCGCCTCAGCACGTAGATCTTCTTCCCCGCGTCCG
>CALBDV010000672.1 GCA_937927565.1 uncultured Holophagales bacterium | reverse complement strand
GGTTCGGCTCCTGGCGTTTCGGCTTCAAAGCCGGGTAGCCGTTCTGGCCGAAGACAGGACCATCGGGGTCGCGCGGCGACTCGGGTAGCTACGTGTGCCCTTCTCACCGGTTTCGTCACGATTTCCGGCGGTGCTGCCGCGAATGTTTCCCACACGCTACTCACAGCTGGATCCAAAGCTGGGCCACAAACCTCATACAATACGGCCGTCATAGCACCTGCGCCCAATGCTCTCTTGTTGCTCTGGGTTGCGACATGTAAGACGCCTCACGGGCCACCATCTGTGGTGGTGTCAGGGCTTTCATTGGATTTTGTTGAGGTGGGAGTTCAGACGACGCTGGCGGGATACGGCGGCTCAACCGGTGCAGGGTCAATTCACCTCTATCGGGCGATGACCCCATCGTCGCCGACGTCGGGATCCATCAGTATCTCGGCCGGGTCGCTCTACTTCGCCGCTTGGTCCGTCAGTCAGTTCACTGGGGTTGATACGACCGGGACGGCTGGATCCGGCGCGATCGCGCAAATCATTGCAGCCAGCGGGTCGCAAGGATCGGGACTGAGTCTTCCTTACCCTTCGACCCCGGTGGGCGCGGGCAATGCATTGGCAGCCGGGTTCACCATGGAGTACAACTATCAGTGGAATACCGGCCCGCGTGCAGGGTGGACTGAGGTTACGGACATCATTGGCACGACGGTCCTTTCATTCTTCACGAACAGCCTGGAGACTCAGGTCAGGCTCAGTAGCACAGATACGGCCGCCAGCGCGACATGGGGGTTCTCGTCATACCCGGCGGGCATCGGGTTGGAGATCAGAGGTTGCACCCCTCCACCGGCACCAGTTGCGGGGAACACCGGTCCCTACTGCGTTGGTACGACTATCGGCCTGACGGCTGAGCTAGTGCCCGGTGCGACATACGCATGGGCGGGACCGAACGGCTTCACGTCGTCGGCTCAGAACCCGACGATCTCGAACGCGACGCTGGCGATGGCGGGGATCTATTCGGTGACGGTGACGGTCGCCGGCTGCACTTCGGCAGCGGGGACGACGAGCGTGACGGTAAACCCCACTCCAGCGTCCCCCTCGGCTGGTAATGGCGGCCCGTACTGTGCTGGTTCAGCGATAGAGCTCGAGTCGTGGGGTGTCTCGGGCGCGACGTACTCTTGGACGGGTCCAGACGGCTTTACGTCAACTGAGCAGAATCCGACGATCCCGAACGCGACGGTCGCGATGGCCGGAACCTATCGTGTGACGGCCACGGTCAATGGCTGTACGAGCACGGAAGGGACGACCGCGGTCGTCGTCCGCCCGGCGCCTCCAACGCCAACGATCACGTTCAACCTAGGGACGAACCCCGGCGTCCCGGCATCGGTGATCGCTCTCGATGCCGGAGAGGGGTACGAGACCTATCTGTGGTCAACCGGAGCGACCACGAGAGTCATCACGGTCGCTCCGACGGTCACAACCACCTATACGGTCACGGGCACGATTGACACTTGCATCAGTGCAGCGGGCTCCTTCACGCGAACGGTCACTCCAAGCGGGGAGAATCCGAACCTGGCAGTCGTCTATTCGACCGCGTTCGGCGCTGGTGAGGGCTATGGTGGTGGCCTCGCTGTCGACGCAGGGGGGCACGCCTACACCGCTACCGGTGGGTCGAATGCTGTGTATGTCTCCAAGCTCGATCCGTCCGGAAACGGGCGCGTATTCACGAAGACCATCGCCGTTGCAGCCGGACCTATCTATCCGACCGGCATCGCGGTGGACGCTTCGGGAAGGACCGCGGTCGTCGGCTTCACGTCAGCGACGGACCTCCCCGTCGTGAATGCCATCCAGCCGACCATAGGCGGCGGCCATGATGCGTACGTCTTCATGCTCGATCCCTCAGGGTGCACCATCCTCTTCGCCACGTATCTTGGGGGCGCCGAGGAGGACCACGCGTACGGCGTCGCGATGGACGACAACGGTGGCGTTTACGTCACAGGGCGGACCAAGTCATTCGACTTCCCAACGGCAAGCCCCTATCAGGCGAACTTGAATGGTCCGACGAATGCCTTCGTGACGAAAGTGGTCTGGGACGGCAGCCAGTTGGCGCTCGCCTATTCGACCTATCTGGGTGGAGCGGTGTACGAGGACGGCAGCGGCATAGCCCTTGACGCATGGGGAAGCGCCTTTGTTACGGGCGTGAGCGCCTCTGCCGACTTCCCGCGTACCGGGACTTCGCCGCCTCCGAAACCGGGAGGAGCGGACGTTTTCGTCACAAAGTTGACGCCTTCCGGGTCTGGTCTCGCCTATTCGGCCTTGCTCGGCGGCGCTGCAGATGATTCTGGCTTCGGTATCGCGGTGGACGCGGCTGGGAAGGCGCACATTGTGGGCGTCACGAGTTCTACGGACTTCCCGGTCCCGGGGGGCTTCCAGGTAGTCAATCGGGGCCAGGGGGACCTATTCGTGGCGCGCCTGTCCACGGGAGGCGACTCCGTCGAGTACGGAACCTACCTGGGCGGTAGCGGCCTCGACGGCAGCTATGGTCGGAATATCGCTCTGGACGGAGCCGGAGGCGTCTACGTGACTGGCTATACGCAGTCGACAGACTTTCCGGCGCTGTTCCCGATTCAGGCGACCTACGGCGGTGGTTCCTATG